>JAFYZE010000225.1 GCA_017548805.1 Bacteroidales bacterium | reverse complement strand
GGTTCTTGATATCCTCGTCAGTAGCAGTGACTCCGGCCATCTCTTTGAGGAGGTGCCGGGCGGCATCCTTGCTCTGTTCCATGGCGCGCGTGACCTCGATGCCGACCTCATGGCTCCCGCCGGGACTCTGGAGGTCGGGCCTGTCGCAGTTGACCAGGCCTGCGAATTCACCGCCAAGCAGCTCGGTCAGGCAGAGCTGGGCGTATCGTTCGAAGAAGCAGGTGTCGTATTTGCGGTATTTGGCCATAGTTCCGGTGTCTTGACAAATATAGTTGTTTTTCAGCAGAAAGATGCGTATTTTGCCGCTGTAAACGACAAGAGATGAAAGACAAGGAGACTTTGTACAAGGAGTTGCTTCCGCAGGCGGTTTCGCTGCTGGAAGGGGAGACCGACGAGGTGGCCTGCATGGCCAACCTTGCGGCACTGCTGCACCGCGCATTCGGTTTCTGGTGGACCGGATTTTACCGGGTGGTAGGGGAGGAATTGGTCCTGGGGCCGTTCCAGGGCCCTGTGGCATGCATACATATCCCTTACGGGCGCGGAGTTTGCGGCACGGCCTGGAAGCGGGACCAAACGGTGATAGTGCCCGACGTTGACGAATTCCCGGGCCATATCGCCTGCAGCTCGGAGAGCCGCAGCGAGATCGTGGTCCCCGTCCGTCGCGACGGGCGCGTATGTGCCGTGCTGGACATCGACAGCCGCGAGCTGTCGACCTTTGATGAGACAGACAGGAAGTATCTGGAACTGATGGTAAAAGATATCTTTGATTAATCTTCCGAATAAAATAAAGGCCGCGGGTTCAGCTCGCGGCCTTTTCATTTGGCGGCACGCCTGCCTTACTTGGCAAGGAGTTGCTTGACTATGCCGGAGATGGTCTTGCCGTCTGCAAGGCCGGCAAGACGTTTGGTGGCGACGCCCATGACCTTGCCCATATCCGAAGGGGCGGCGGCGCCGACTTCGGCGATGATCTCTTTAAGCTTTGCCTCGACCTCTTCGGGGGACAGCTGCTTGGGCAGGTACTCGGCCAGCACAGCGGCCTCGGCGTTCTCATTGTCCGCGAGTTCCCGGCGGCCTGCGGCGACATACTGCTCGGCCGCTTCCTTGCGCTGCTTGGCAAGCTTCTGGATGAGCTTTACTATGTCGCCGTCGGTCAGCTCGCCGCTGGCGCCCTCGGCGGTCTTGGCGAGGAGGATGGCGGACTTGATGGATCGCACGGCATTGAGCCGGACTGTGTCCTTGGCCTTCATGGCCGCCATGATATCCTTCTGTATCTGTTGTTCAAGTGCCATAGTGCAATGATTTTCCAGTCAATTATTTGGCAGGCTCGATGACGCGATAGTGACCGCTCAGGTGCATGAAGGCGAAGAGGCGGAGGAGGCCATCGTAATATGCGTCGAAATAGCCATCCTCGTAAGGCTCGTTCTTGGAATCCCAGAGGCGCTGGACGAACTCGCGGGAGATCTCGTTGTCAGCAGCGAGGGTCACCGCTGCAGTGGTGGCCACGAGGCCCACCGAGTGGCGGGTGCCGCGTCCCTGCATAGGACCCATGCCGGCCGGCATGGCGAAATCGACCTCGGTGCCGTCGACGTTGTACTGGTCGGCGAAGTCGTCAATACCCTTGGAATAGAAGAAGGCCTGGATGGTATTGGCATAGTTCGTCTGCCACTCACGGTCGGCGCAGGCCCAGGAATAGTCGAGGGCGATGTTCATGGGGACGCGCCAGGAGTCGAAGCGGAAGCTGGGCTTGTTCACCCTGCCGCCCCAGGACGGGGTCTGGATATAGGATCCGTCGAAGTTGTTGGTGTCCGGGTTGAGGCCTGTCTCGGGATTGATGCTCTTGTGGAGGTACTCGCGGCTGGCCTTGGCGCACTCGCGGTAGAAGTCGGCGCGGCCGTCGTCCGCCCAGCGGGCCCATACTTCGTAGAAGGCGGGGAGGTGGTATGACGGGTCGGTGTAGCCGATGCCCCTTCCGTCAGGAGTGAAGACGATGAGGTGGTTCTCCTTGTTGATGAACGGCATGATGCCTTCGGAACCGTCCTTCTCCCAGGACGAGTTCAGAATGTTCTGTGCCTCAGCAAGATAGTTGATGTCTCCGTCGTTGCCCCAGCGGTTGGAGGCAAAGATCAGGGAGGTGACGAAATAAAGCTCGCCGTCAGAGGCCGGGCCGGCGCCGCGGATGGTGCCGTCCGGGCTGAGGCTCCAGGCGAAGTAGCCCTTCATGGGGCCGTCCTGATACTGCATGTATTTCTTGGCCCAGCGGAAAAGGCGGTCGAACTCCTCCTTCTTGTCCAACTGGACGGCGACCATCATGCCGTAGGACATGCCCTCGGTGCGGGCGTCGAAGTTCTTGACGTCGGACATGTAGCCCATGTCGTCGCCGACCTCGAAATAGACTCTGTTCGGGCCGTAGAACACTTCCTGGAATATGTCTTCCAGCTTGGCGTCGATATCCTTCTTGGAATATCCCATCTCCGCAAAGACATTGCGGTATTTGTGGGTTTCAAAACCGCCCTTCTTCCAGGGCTTGAGCTGTTTCTGGCCGCAGGAGGTGAGCACCATCGCGCAGGCCAGAAGGATGAACATTACTTTTTTCATAAATTATCTGTCCCTGAAATTCCACTTGGAGTTGTCACTGTTGAAATCGTATTTGCCGAGAGCCGCGGTGCTGTCGCCAGTGCAGACGATGGCGAACTGCTCGCCTTCATGTCCGGGAACGCTCTTGGGCATGATGCGGAAGGTGCCGTCGGTCAGCTGCTCGATGCGCCAGAGTTGCTCGGGTGCGCCGGTGAACTGAGGCACAGCCGTCAGCTCGGCGTCGGAAGTGGCCGCAAGGGCCCTTTCCGTGCCCGCTATGACGATCTTGTAGTACGGGGCGCCCAGATAGCCGCCGGCGTCCGGAACGGCCGTTACGGTCCATCTCTGGTGAGGGCGGAACATATAGTCGCCCACGCGGATGTCGATGTCACCCTCGGGCCAACCTCCGATGACGTCTTCAAGCTTCTGGTCCTCGAGGACCACGACCGGACCGTCGGAACTGCGGCCGAAGCCCCTCATCATACCGCCCTGGAGCCGCACGAAGTTGACGGCAAGCTCGAGGGAATAGCCCCTGCGCTCGGACTCGATCTCGAAGGTACCCTCCTTGAACGGGTCGGCAGCCACCGGCCAGCCGTTCTTCCAGAGGAGGGAACGGACGGCAAGGACACTGCGGCCGCTGCGGGTGAAGTCCGCCTCGTAGTGGAAGGACATCTTCTCTACTCCCTCATCCTCGACGTAAAGTCCGAAGTGGCCGGGGCCCGTGGCGCGGTCGCCGGCCGAAAGCACCATCCTGCCGCCGCCCTCGAGCATGTCGCGGCCCATGTTGTCCACATAGGGGCCGGTCACGCTCCTGGAACGTCCGCAGACGATGTTGTAGGTGGAGTTGGTGCCGTCGCAGCAGGTGCCGTGGGTGCCGAGGAGGTAATACCAGCCATCCTTGTACATCAGGGCGGTGGCCTCGCAGTCTATGGCGATGTCGACGGCTTCGTTGCCCTCCACGCGCTTGCCGGTGGCGGGGTCGAGCTCGACGATGCGGATGGCGCCGAAGTAGGTGCCGTAGGAGCACCACAGCCGCCCGGTGGTGGGATCAAGCAGGAAGGCCGGGTCGATGGCCCAGCAGTCCTCGTCGTCACCGGCCCAGGCTACGAGCTCGGGATCGGAGAATCCGAAATCGGGGGAGTCGGGGTCGAGGGATTTGGTCCACATGGTGGTCACGACGCCCCTGGTCTTGCCCTCGGTGCCGGGATATCCGGCGCTGTAGGAAACGAGGTAACGGTCACCTATCTTGATGACATCAGGGGCGACACCGCCGCCGGGGCGCACCGCACCGCTCCTCCAGGTCCAGCCGTCATCGGACATCAGTCCGCCCTGGCCGGTGCCGAAGGTGAAGTATTTGCCGTCGCTCATTACGATCGTGGACGGGTCGTGGATGTATACGTCGCCGACCTGCGCTGCTGCGGGAACGGCGATGCAGGCTGCCAGAAGGGCTGCCAGAATGATATTTTTCATCGATTCCATTGTGTTTGCGCGTTTATTGGTTGGTAACGGTAAGATTGGTGACGGGCTTGCCGTCCTCTCCGAGGAAACGGATGCAGAAGTCGCTCATTCCGGGGCCGTTGATGACGGCACCGCGGATGACGTTGCGGCCGGCCTTGAGGGTGATTTTCTTGGATACGCAGTCGTCGACGACCATGCGCCTGTCACCGGTGAGCAGGATGGCTTCCTC
>JAFYZE010000224.1 GCA_017548805.1 Bacteroidales bacterium | reverse complement strand
CATAGTCCAAGTCTTAATCCGTCAATTTAGGATGAAAAAACATAAGAAACATATCAATTCATCCATGCCGTGAAAAAACCTATGAATTTTTAGGATTTTAGGTTAAATTTGTATTCCTAAAAACAGACAGCCCATGGACAACAAGATCAAGCTGCACGACAAGTTCTTCAGGCCTTTCATCTCCAACGCCGAGATGGAGGAAGCCATCGACAGGCTGGCGGAGAGGGTCAACGCCGACTTCAGCAACTCGGACGACGTTCCCATCTTCCTGTGCGTCCTGAACGGCGCCATCATGTTCACCGCCGCCATGATGAAACGGCTCAACTTCAAGGCTGAGCTCGTCTCCATCAAGCTCTCGTCATATCAGGGCACGGCATCGACCGGAACGGTCCTCATCCCTATCGGACTCACCGCCCCGGTCGAGGGCAGGCGCGTCATTATCTTCGAAGACATCGTCGACACCGGCAACACCATCGTCGCCCTCAAGGAGATGCTCCTGTCGAAGGGAGCCCGCGAAGTGCGCATCTGCACGATGCTGCTCAAGCCCGAGGTCTACAAGAAGGACGAGAAGCTCGATTATGTCGGCAAAGAGATACCCAACGCCTTCATCGTGGGCTACGGCCTTGATTATGACGAGCTTGGCCGCAACCTGCCCGACGTATACGTATTGGACGAACCGAAAGACAAACATATGAAGTATTACATTCTTTTCGGGCCTCCGGGAGCCGGCAAGGGCACCCAGGCCACAGCCATGGTTGAGAAGTACAACCTCCACCACATCAGCACCGGAGCCCTGCTCCGCAAGGAGATCGCCGCCGGCACCGAACTCGGCCTCAAGGCCAAGAGCCTCATCGAAGCCGGCGCCCTCGTCCCCGACGAGGTAGTCGAGGGCATGATCGAGTCCGAGTTCAAGACCATCACCGGCGTGGACGGCTTCCTGCTTGACGGCTTCCCCCGCACCATCGCCCAGGCCGAGGCCCTCGACGCCATCCTCGAGCGCAATGGCGAGAAGGTCACATCCATCGTCAGCATCATGATCCCTGACGAGATGATCATCGAGCGCATCTCCAAGCGCGCCGCCATCGAGGGCCGCGCCGACGACGCAGATGTCTCCGTCATCAAGAACCGCATCGACACCTACCACAACCAGACCGAGCCCCTCATCGGCTATTACAAGAAAGCCGGCACCTACAACGAGATCGACGGCGTCGGCACCATCGACGAGGTCCGCGACCGCATCTTCGGTCTGGTCGACAAATTCTAGATTTGAAGCCTATATGGAAAATGGGAGCAGAATGGTCAGTTCTGCTCCCATTTCATGTTTTTTCCGTCAATCGGGAGTGAAAACTACGTTCCTGCTCCCGTTTCAGGTCATTATCTTAAAAAGATGGTCTTAAAGGCTACACGCAGGTGTAGCCGCCGTCGACGGGGACCGCAATGCCGGTGACGTAGGTCGATGCCGGTGAGGCGAGGAAGAGGACGGTGGAATCGAGTTCGCCTTCATTGCCGTAGCGCTCCATCGGGATCACGCTGTGAGCATAGTTCTGGAAGAACTCGGAGTCAAGGGTATCCTTGGTGAGCGGGGTGTAGAAGTAGCCCGGGCAGATGGTGTTCACGGTGATGCCGTATTTGCCCCATTCTGCAGCGAGCGCGCGGGTAAGGTTGACTACTCCGCCCTTGGCGGCATGATACGGCGAAGCGGGGGCGATCTTGTTGCCGACGAGGCCGTACATGGAGGCGATGTTGATCACGCGGCCGTAACCGGCGGGAATCATGGCGAATTTTGCGGCGGCGCGAGCTACGCGGAAGGTGCCGAAGAGGTCGATCTGCATCTCGCTCTCGAACTGTGCGTCGGAGATGTCCTCGGCCGGAGCGACAGCTCCGGTGCCGGCGTTGTTGACGACTATGTCGATGCGGCCGAAATGCACAAGTGCCTGCTTTACAGCAGCTTCGACCTGTTCGGTGGAGGTGATGTCACACTTTATGGGGAGAGCCTCAACGCCATACTCCGAACGGAGTTCGGCTGCTACTTCTTCGAGTTTTTCCATGCGGCGGGCGATAGGGACGATATTGCAGCCCTGGCTGGCCAGGGCCTTGGCCATCTGGACTCCCAGGCCGCCGGAGCAACCGGTCACGAGGGCGACCTGACCCTTGAAATCAAAATAATTCTTCATAAAATTAAAAGAGTTTGCAAAAAATTGTGCAATTTTAGCGAGTTTTACTCAAGAATGCAAGCGAAAAGGTTACATATTGTAGCAGTCCTTACAGTCCTTGCGGCAACCTTCCCGTTGGCCGTTCGCGCGGCGGAGCCGAAATGCATTTCCGCGGCCGTGCAGGCAGCTTTGCCACCCGCGCGCGACAGCGTCACGCTCAGCGCCGCGCAGGTCGCCGATCTCCTCATAGAGGAGGCTTACAAGCACATCGGCACCCCCTACCGCTACGGCGCCCGCGGCCCCAAGGCGTTCGACTGCTCGGGATTCACGGGCTATGTCTACCGCCAGCTCGGGATTGAGCTTTCGCGTTCCTCCAAAGACCAGGCACGTGACGGCAGGCCCGTGGAGGGCACTTACGCCGACATGCAAAAGGGTGACATCATCATTTTCGGGGCACGTGCCAGCCGCAAGAGCATAGGGCACGTCGGCATCTTCATAGAGATGATGCCCGACGGGCAGGATTTCACCTTCATACATGCCGCCACCCACGGAGGAGTGACCGTCTCTCATATCAAGGAAGAATACTATGCCGTACGTTTCCTCGGAGCCAGGCGCATCTTGCCGGACTTCGATATCGAAGTGCCTGAACCCGAGGTAGAACCGATTGATTTCGAAGCCGTTTATGGCAATGTCTTCCTGCCCATAAAGGACACTCTTTCACTCGGTGAGGGCGACCGCCGCATAGTGCTGTTCGGCGACGGCAGATGGGCGGCCGTCAACGAAGACGGCAGCCTGTCCGAGGCTGGCTCCGAATCCGATCCGGGCCTTGGCGCCCGGATAATCCTGAATCCAAGCGGCACCTGGCAGGTGATGGCCGCCCGGACTTCCTCCATGCGCGTTCCTTCGCTCGCGGCGGGGAACGCTGCCGGAGCTTCCAGCACCGCGGCCGCCAGCGCAGCAACTGCCCAGCAATCCGCTGCCGGCACTGCCGCATCCCAGACGGGCACCAGTGCTGCGGCGGCCGGCGACTCCGCCGAGGCACAGTACCATGTCATCAAGAGCGGCGACACCCTGGACAAGATCTCCAAGACCTACCACACGACCATCGACCGTCTCTGCGAACTCAACGGCATCACCCGCAAGACCATACTCCACATCGGCCGCCGCCTCCGCGTCCGCTGACCTTATTTCGGCGGTAATTCGCCAAAAAACCGTATCTTTGCAGCGATATGGCAGAGAGCAACTTCATAGACTACGTCAAGATATTCTGCGCTTCCGGACACGGCGGAGCAGGATCGACACACCTGTACAGGGCGAAATACATCCCTAAGGGAGGCCCGGACGGCGGTGACGGCGGCCGTGGAGGCCACGTCATCCTCCGCGCCAATCCCCAATTCTGGACCCTCATCCACCTGAAATACCGCAAGCATGTCAAGGCGGAGGAAGGCGGGAAGGGCGAAGGCGGCAACCGCCACGGCAAGAACGGCGCGGACATCTACCTCGATGTCCCGCTCGGCACCGTGGCCAAGGACGCCGAGACCGGCGAAGTGCTCTTCGAGCTGGTCGAGGCCGGCGAGGAGAAGATCCTCTGCCGTGGCGGCCGAGGCGGCCTAGGCAACACCAATTTCAAGACCCCTACCCTGCAGACCCCGCGTTTTGCCCAACCCGGAGAGGAAGGCGTCGAAGGATGGTTCATCCTCGAGCTCAAGCTCCTGGCGGATGTCGGTCTCGTCGGATTCCCCAACGCGGGCAAGTCTACATTGCTGGCCACGATCACTTCGGCCAAGCCGAAGATCGCAAACTACGCATTCACAACGCTGGAGCCCAATCTCGGCATCGTGCGCTACTACGACGACAGGTCCTTCGTCATGGCCGACATACCCGGCATCATTGAAGGCGCACACGAAGGCCGCGGCATCGGCATACGCTTCCTGCGGCACATCGAGCGCAATTCCGTGCTACTTTTCATGGTCTCCGCCGAGGAGGAAGACATCGCAGCGGGATACAGGACACTCCTTAACGAGCTGGAGGAATACAATCCCGAACTGCTCGTCAAGGACCGAGTCCTCGCCGTGACCAAATGCGACCTCATCGATAAGAAGAGGGAGAAGGAGATAGAGCCTACGCTCCCCAAAGACATCCCGCATGTCTTCATCTCCTCGATGAACCAGCAAGGGCTGAAAGAACTCAAGGAAGCCCTCTGGGCCGCCCTCCATAAATAATGCTCGACACCCTCCAAGCCCTGGACCAGCGGATCACGCTGGCGTTGAACAGCCTCCACTGCGAAGCCGGAGACTGTTTCTGGCAGTTCTTCTCGCTGAAGGAGACGTGGTTCCCACTGTACGCCGCCGTGCTGTTCGTCGTGATACGGCGCCTCGGCTGGAAGAAGGGGCTGGTGATGACTCTGGCCATGATTCTGACCGTTGTTGCCTGTGACCAGGTGGCCAATCTCGTGAAGGATTCGGTATGCCGGCTACGTCCTTGCTACGACTCATATATGATGAGGCACGGACTCCATGTCCTCGAGAAACGAGCCGGGTATTACGGATTCTTCTCCGGCCATGCCGCCAACGCCTTCGGCTTTGCCGCGGCTTCCAGCATAGCCCTTGAGACAGACAGAAACCACCGGTACGGAGCGTACCAGTGGTTCATATTCATCTGGGCCGCCCTGATCGGCCTCAGCCGCGTCTTCGCGGGCAAGCATTATTTCGGGGACGTGGTGGTGGGCGCCATCGTGGGCTTCGCCCTCGGGTGCGCCATAGCCGGACTCTTCCAGCTGCTCGTTACAAGACGGGAATCGCTTTCTCCATCCGGATTCCGCGCGAACCCTTGACAAGGACGCAGGCGCCCTCGAGCGGGTGTTCGGCCAGATGGGCCGTCAGGGCGTCCGAGTCGGCGAAATGCCCGAGGACATTCGCCGGACAGCCCGCGGCCTCCAGCGCCTTCGCGAACTCCTCCCCCACCAGATAGGCTTCGCAATCGGAAGCGGCAATCTTCTCCACGACCTTGACATGCTCCGCAAGGGAGTTGTCACCGAGTTCGCGCATGTCGCCGAGAAGGGCGACCTTTCGCGGCGCCTCCATCATGGCGAAGCTGTCCAAGGCCACTCCCATACTGGAAGGATTGGCGTTGTACGCATCCAGGATGAGGGTATTGCGCTCTGTCTTCTGCATCTGGGAGCGGTTGTTGGCGGGGATATATGACTCGACCGCTGCGACGGCATCATCGAACGGCACCTCGAAATGGCATCCTATGCAGATGGCGGCGAGGACGTTCATGGCGTTGTACGATCCGACCAGGTGGGTCTCTAT
>JAFYZE010000223.1 GCA_017548805.1 Bacteroidales bacterium | reverse complement strand
GGCCGAACTTGCCGGTGGTGAACTCCTTGATGTTGTTGATGCCCTTGCTGTCGAGGAAGTCCATGTAGTCCTTGGCGTTGCCGTAGAGGAAGTCGTCGGTGCCGACTCCGAGCCAGAAGAGATGGATCTTGTCGTTGAGCTGGGGATCGTCATACACGTTCGGCAGCGTGGTGCTGGTGAACGAGCTGTAGGAGCAGAGCCAGGAGAACTTGTCGAGGTTGGTGAGACCAGCCGCGAGGCCCTGGTTGCCGCCGCGGGAGAATCCGCCGATGGCCCTGTGGTCGCGGTCGTTGATGGTGCGGTAGTTCTTCTCGACATACGGCATCAGGTCGTTGATGAGGTCCCTAGTGAACATGTCGCCCACGCGAGGAGCCTTGCCAGCGGGGAAGTACTTGGAAGGATTGCCGTAGGGTAGGACGATGATCATCTCCTTGGCAGCTCCCTCGGCGATGAGGTTGTCGAGGATGAGGTTCATCCTTCCGACCTTGTAGTAGACCTCCTCGGTGTCGGTGGTGCCGCTGATGAGGTAGAAGACGGGATACTTCTTCTTGTTCTTGTCATACTGCGGAGGAGTGTAGACTATTGCGTTGCCGAAGGTGCCGAGGGTCTCGGACCAGTAGTTGACATAGTCGACGGCTCCGTGGGGGACGTTTTTGAGTGCGTGGATCAGGGGCTCGCCCTGTCCGCGGACGTCCACGATGCTGTTCTTGAAGGTCTCGTTCGGGAACCAGTCGGGGTTGAGCGGGTCCATGATCTGGACGCCGTCCACGACGAAGCTGTACGGGTACATGTCAGGTTCCACGGGGCCGAGGGTGACGGACCATACGCCGTTCTCGCCCTTCACCATGTCCTGGGGACCGCTTGCGAACTGTGCGTTGACCTGTACTTTCTCCGCGTTGGCGTTGCGGTAGTTGAAGGTGATGGTGTTGTCAGGGTTGACGACGGGTGAGGAGACCTGGGCTCCGCCCATTCCGGCTCCGCCTCCCATGCCCATCATGGGCCAGCCGCCGCGGCCCTTGCGATTGATGTTCACGACGATCTTGCCGGCCTCGGGGCCGCGCACGACCTTGAGGTCCATCTCGCCGGTGACCTGGGTGCCGACACCCATCTCGGTGAGCTTGGCGGTGATGCCGGGCTCGCCCTCGCCGATGAGGTCGGCCTCGGTCAGCTCAGCCGCCCAGAGGACGGGACCGAAGGTATGGTTGAGGGTCCAGTTTCCGGGAGTGATGTTCTCGAACACATACTCGTCCACGCCTTCCTTGACCATGAAGCGCTGGGTCTGGTTGCCCGCGCTGTAGGCGAAGCTGCCGCGGCCGCTGTTGAGCTCGATCTCACCGCCGGTGCCGTTCACCTGCTCGCTGACCTCACGGTAATAATCGAGGCCGGAGTCGAAGGACTCGACTTCGAAGAAGTATTCGGACTCGGTGTTGAGGCTGTGGATGTTGATGTAGTTGCCGTCGTAGAGGATGTAGCTGTTGTAGAGCTTGTCTGGCTCGATGCCGTAGCGGATGATGTATCCGTCGGCTCCGGGGACGGGCTCCCAGAGGAGCGAGGCCTCGCGGCGGTCCTCAGGATTGCGGACGACCTTGACGTCACCGACCTTGACGGAAGCTGCGGAATAAGGATTGCCGAAGATACGGAGGTCCTTCATGCAGAACTTGGCGCCGTCATGGCACTGTGCAGCGTTGGTGACGCGGACATAGCGGCCCTGGACAGGAGTCTTGAACTCGTTGTAGTCGTGATGTAGGTCGTATTTGTTGTCGCTCTTGTCAAGCGCGACGGTCCAGTTGGTGCCGTCGATGGAAGTCTCCACGATGAAGCACTGGTAGTGCTCGGGCAGCTGCTGGGCGGCTGCGGCACCGCGGGGCTGTGCGACGGTCTGGCCGCCGATATGGTCGAAGTTGCACTGGATGGCGTAGATGTCGGAGACCTTGCCGAGGTCGACCTGGAAGAACTCGCCCGGGTCGCCGGTCTCGGCCACCCAGTTGGTCATGAACTTCTCGTCAACTCCGTACTCGGGCTTGTTGTCCTCGAAGGTGGAGGAGACTGTGACTTTCTTCTTGTGCGAAAGGAGTTTCCAGCCGGTATAATTGTCGACGCCGTCCTTGCGGTCGGCAGGGTAGTACTGCGGATAGTCTCCGAACGAGACGTTGGAGTACATGACTCCGTCCTCGTCGACGTCGGTCGGGTAGATCGCGAGCTCGGAGCCGCGTCCGCCGCCGCCGTAGCTGGCCGGAATCATGCAGATGGTCCAGAGATGACCCTTCTTGTCATGGAAGGTGCTGCCGTGGCCTGCGCCGACGGCGAATCCCGTGGTCTTGAAGGTCAGGGGGTTGTGCTGCGAGTACTCGAAAGGCCCCATGGGGCTGTCGGATACGTAGACGCCGTGGGAATAGGACAGGAACTCAAGTCCGATGGCGGCATACTGCAGGTAATATTTGCCATTGTGCTTGGTCATCCAGGGACCCTCGATCCAGGGATATTCCTCGGCGAAATAGTCGCGCCTTCCTCCGAAGATCGAATAGATGACGTCGTCGTGCCTGCGGGTCTCGAATCCGTGCTTCTTGTAGTCGCTGAAGAACAGGACCTGGGGCTCCGAGATCTCCTTGAAGGTATTCTTGTCCAGTTCGACCACCTTGAATGGCATCAGCTGGGACCAGCCGTAGTACATGTAGAGATGGCCGTTGTCATAGAACATGTTGGCATCGCCGTAGCGGTCGCTGTCGAACTGCTGCTCGAGGACGGTCCATTCACCGGCCTTGGGGTTTTCGCAGCGGCAGATGCGCTTGTTGTTCATCGAGCAGGCGAAAAGGGTGCCGTCGATGTCGACCACGGATACGACGCCTCCCGGGAAGTTGGGAGCGTCCACATAGTTCCAGTTCTGGAAGTCAGGGGAGTACCAGTATCCCCTGCGTCCGGTGACGAACAGGTAGTAGTCGTCCTGGTACAGCAGTACGACCGGCTCGCCGCCGCGTCCGGCCCTTTCGTGGCCGGCGAAGAGGTCGAGCGGGTTGCAGAAGGTGCTCCTCTGCTGTCCGAAGGACACAAGAGACATAAGAGCCGCGACCGTCAGGATCAGGGCCCTCTTGAATGATAATCTGCTCATAATCATTATTTGAATTTGGTTATCGGTTCCGGTTTTGTTCAAAGATAATCAAAAACCCTCTGATATGCATATAAATCTTGATTCAAGATTGTTTAAAAAGTCTTTTTGCTATCTTTGCAGCGGAAAAACGACCGATCAGATGAGAAGCTTTACGAGATTGTTCATAGCAGCATTTCTGCTTGCATTCACCTTCAGTTGCGACAAGCAGCCGGTTATCGACATAGAGGGAGGAGCCGTCCAGGGCGTGCCTTCCGCCGCCTCCGGCGTGACAGTGTTCAAGGGCATCCCTTACGCCGCGCCCCCGGTAGGGGACCTGCGCTGGCGTGAGCCCCAGCCCGTCATTCCCTGGGAGGGAGTGAAAGTGGCGGACACATTCGGGCCCATTCCCTGGCAGGAAGACCTCAGCAAGATGGACCTTTACGGCAAGGAATTCTATGCCGACGGCATGCCCGAAATGAGTGAGGACTGCCTCTATCTCAACATATGGGCTCCCACTAAAGCTGTCAAGAGGGGAGGCAAGTTCCCCGTGGCGCTGTGGATACACGGCGGCGCTTTCAGGCACGGCTTCAGCAACGAGATCACTTTCGACGGTGACGCCTGGGCCGAGCGCGGTGTCATACTGGTCACCTTCAACTACCGCGAGGGCATCCTCGGATTCCTCGGCCACAAGCTTCTCTCTATGGAGGACGGCGCCGAGCAGCGCAGCGGCAACTATGCCCTGTACGACATGGTGGCTGCCCTGAACTGGGTGAGGGACAATATCAGTGCCTTCGGCGGCGATCCCGACAACATTACCCTCTTCGGGCAGAGCGCCGGTGCGCGCAGCGTCCAGACACTTGTCTGCGCACCGCTTACCGAAGGCATGATAGCCAAGGCCATAATCCAGAGCGGTGGCGGCATCAATCCCGAGCTCCAGGGGCGCGAACTCCTCTACACCAGGGTCTGGGAGGCCGGCGAGGCCTTCTGCAAATTCGCCGGATATGAGACTCTCGAGCAGATGCGCGCGGCATCCCCGCAGGAGCTCATGCTGAAATATGATGAGTACACTGCCACGGGCGAAAGCATCCCCATGGGCTCGATGGTCGACATGAAGATATGCGAAGGTTCCTTCACGTCCGCCGCATCCCAGAACCACATCCATGATATCCCGTACATGATAGGCTCCACCCTGGGGGACGGTATGGACCGCGCTCGTGACATCGAGCAGTTCTGCGCTTCGCGCTGTTTCTATGGCGGCAAGCCTGTGTTCGACTATCTGTTCACCCGCAGGCTTCCGGGCGACGATGCCGGCGCATTCCATTCCGCCGAGCTGTGGTACATGTTCGGCACCCTGGACCGTTGCTGGCGTCCGTTCACCGAGGACGACATGAAACTCAGCCGCCAGATGCTGGCGGCATGGACCAATTTCTGCAAGTACGGCAATCCCTGCGGCAAGGAGCAGACGGGTTTCTGGCTCCCTTATACTGAAGCGGATCCGTTCCGCAAGATATTGGATGTGGAGTGACGCTTAGGCGTCTTCAGTGACGGTCATTTCGCATTTCGCGCAGTCGAAATGCAGTGCAAGACGCCGTCCGTTGTTCAGGAGGAACAGCGGGCGGTTCTCTTTTGCGCCCTGGTGAACTGGACACACTCCGAGCTCGTAGCGGATGCAGTAGCGTGTGCGCATGAGTTCGGCGTCTTTCTGATGAGCAAGCTCGTATGCGGGGGCGATGCTTTCCGCTCCGCGCTCTCCGTACAGGGTGCGGGCGATTTCGTTGGAGACATTGTATTTGTATGAGAGAACGGTATTGCCCACCATGACGGAGGGATCCTTGTGTCCTTTAGCCATCGGGAGCGTCCCGCATGGACGGGCGTCAAGGTCGGAGGCGACAAGCCGCCGTATGCTGTTCAGCAGTGATGCGCTCAGCAGCGGCAGCGCGCCGCCGGGAGTCCGGACATCAAGTGTCCTGACGCTGAACAGGTAGTGTCCGCTGCGCTTGGAGAGCTGTTCGCGTATCATGGCCTCCTGGCGCTCGCGGTTTTCGGCCGTGTCGAGGTCGGACTTGAAGGGGCAGGAGACCTGCCGTCCGTCCTCGCTCGTGGCCGTAATGTCGATGTTGTATTTGCCGGAAACGCTCACATCAAGCGTGACGGCGATTTCCCGGCGGGGCATGTTGCGCTCGAGCTCCCGCTCGAATGTGGAATTGATGTTGCGGTAAAGTTTCAGGCCACTCCGGAGCCCTTCCACCGGCTTGCAGTGGATAATGTTGCCTTCGCAGACGTCGCCGCGGAATCCGATGACACCGTTACTGCTTGCAAAGGCGAAACCGTCTCCGTTGCTCAGCCTGACGCCGTCAGCCGGCGACAGGACTATGCTGCAGCCGCCCCTTTCAGCGCGGACCAAGCGCACTGTGCCGACATATTCGCCCATGGACTTGGGAGCGTCCATTGAGGACCATCGGCCGCGTTTTCCATCGAGCCAAAGCGAAGTGTATCCGCGGTTGAAAGTCCGGTCCGTAGCAGGGGTGAAGCCTCCTGAGACGCGCCCGAAGGAGGCGCGGCGGTACGCCTCCGGCTGGGCCGCGCACAGTGCGTCGAGCGCCATGGAGTACTCCCGTACCACATTCTTGACATATGATGCGTTCTTGAGCCGGCCTTCGATTTTAAAGGAGCATACTCCGGCCTCCGCCAGGTCGCCGAGACGGTCGAGAAGGCGGTAATCCTTGAGGGAAAGTAGGGCTTTGTTGCGGACCAGAATCAGTCCGCTGTCGTCTGCGAGGTCATATAGCGAGCGGCATGCCTGCACGCAGGCCCCGCGGTTCGCGCTTCGTCCCGCAAGGTGCTCTGACAGGTAGCACTGGCCGCTGAAGCATACGCACAGGGCCCCGTGTACGAAGAACTCCAGCTCGCAGCCGACAGCCTTGCGGATCGCGCGAAGCGTCTCCATCGATGTCTCGCGCTCGACCACGAGCCTCGAGAATCCGAGACTCTCGTAGAATCGCGCGTCCTCGGGTGTGCGGATGGCGCACTGCGTGGACGCATGCAGCGGCACCGTGATGTCGTCCCACTGCGTGACAGCTACATCCTGGACAATGAAGGCGTCCACGCCGGCCTCCTGCGCCTCCAGCATGAGCCGGTGCGCGCGGTCCAATTCTCCGTCATAAAGGATGGTGTTGACAGTGAGGAAGATGCGCGCCCCGAAACGATGCGCGTATGCGCACAAGCGGGCTACATCTTCCATGCTGTTCCCGGCATCCTTCCGGGCTCCGAACTCCGCGCCGGCCATATACACGGCATCGGCACCGCAGTCGATGGCTGCGATGCCGATGTCAGTATTTCTCGCCGGTGCGAGAAGTTCGAGTATAGTCATTATTTCTTCAGGGCCTCGAGCTGCTGCTTGGCGGTGGCACCGTACTGAGG
>JAFYZE010000222.1 GCA_017548805.1 Bacteroidales bacterium | reverse complement strand
GATGGGGGTGATGTCGACCTTCTCGCCGTAGTCTCCGATCTCGAGCTCCGGCAGCTTGCCGATGAGCTTGAACATGGAGGGGGAGATGTAGACCGCGCTCACACCCTGCTCGTCCGAGAACTTGTTGTAGATACTCTTGGCGTCCTGGGCCTTGGCAAGGGTACCGAGCAGCATGACAGCTGCGATGATGAACAGTTTTTTCATATCCGGTTATTTTAATTTGTCAATGATTTCATTGGTCATGGTGAGGACCGCTTCAGTCTCGTGCGTGACGGAGGCGACGCCCTTGTCCATTTTGGACGAGATCAGGGAGAAGGATTGCTCAAGCATGGCATAAGCCTGCTGCGGGTCGGTGAAAGTGTCCTTCGGGCGGCTCATGTAGCCATTGACTCCAAGGCCGATGCCGATGAGCAGCGCAAGCGATGCGGCGATGCTGGCGGCATACCATATCCTGCGCGGACGTGCAGAGGAGGCTCCCTCGAGGAAAGCGAGGGTATCGATGCCCTGCCGTATGCTCTTCCCGAACCCCTCCGGGACCTGGATGGAACTGTCGAGCGCTATAGCCTCGAGCTCCTTTATGCTCATGTTATCCATCTCTTTCATAATTCGTACTTCATTTTATTCTTCAAGGCCTTGCGGGCAAGGCTCAACTGAACTCTCGTGTTGATCTCGGACAAGCCGAGCTTTTCGGCGATCTCTTCGTATTCAAGCTCTTCGAAGATGCGCATGCGGATGATCTCCCGTTGTTTGGGCGGCAGGTCCTCGATGCACCTGAGCGCCTTGCGCAGGGTCTCGCGGTCGGCAAGCTCCTTGTCGGGAGGGTCGTTGCCGGAACTCTCCGGGCATTCGCCCATGGACACAGTCCTGCCGTTCTTGCGCAGCCGGTCGATGCAGAGGTTGCGAAGCAGCGTATAGGCATAAGCCTGCGGATTCAGCACCGTGTCCAGCTTGTCCCTGGAGTTCCAAAGCTTGATGTACAGGTCCTGCACCGTGTCCTGGGCGTCGGAACTGTCCTCAAGATAGTGGAAAGCTATCCTGAACAGGCCTTCGCTGAGGGGAAGGTACCGGGCTTTGAACTCCTCGTGGGTCATTATCGCTCTTCAATGAACTTTGAGATCCCGTCGAGGGAAATGGTCCCGAACATGCAGATCAGAGCGTTACCTTCGGGGGAGTGGAGTATGAAATCCTTCAAAGTCCTTCCGTCCTCCGAGACCACGCCGTACAGGCGCATGCTCTGTCCGCCGTCCTTGATGTCCATCAGGATATCCTCTTCGGGCAAGGCCCTGCCCAGCCTGCGGACCAGGCGGTCCTTGGTGTTTTCGTCGCAATCGCCGTATTCTATGACGGTGAACCGCTTCACTCCCTTGATGGCTTCAAGGAAGGCTGCTTCCTCGGGATTGTTCAGGTCAACCGACCTCGCGATGAGTTTCTTGAGCAGGGAAGTGGCGATGCTGCCCATCTGGACAACGTTGGTGCCTTCTGCCATGGAGAGCTCGGATACGATGGCGGATACCCGGGTGTTGCGCCCGCCTGAATATCCGGGAAGCTGGATCATCAAGACCGTCAACAGAACTATGAATAATCTTTTCATAAGCGGTTGTCAATCATCAAACACATAATAGACGGAGGGGCCGTAGCTTTGTTAATGGATTTTTGTAAAATTATTCGGCAGTTTCGTGAGAAAGAAGAAGGTCGCGGAGAACTGCGTTGAAACCGGCCAGGGCGTCGCGATTGTACTCCTCGACGAAGCTTACGCTACGCTCAAGTCCTCCCATGAAAGCGGAGTTAAGGACGACGCCTCCGCCAAGGATGCCGGTGATCCAGTTGCCGCCGATACACTGCCATACGATCCAGCCGGCAGCAAGCGCATCAAGGCCCATGCGGGCCAGTCCTTCCGGCAGGTGTCCGGTGTAGGAAAGGCCAAGGGGTGGCAGGAACGACCTGAGCGCTGCCTGGCTTTCTTTTTTGAGCTCCGGTACTTTCGAGTAGAGCGTGCGGATCTCTTGCAATGCCGCCTCCCGCTCTTCTCCCTCATATCGGAGATCCACGAGCTTCACGGCTTTGTCCCGGGACTCGTCCCACCTGGCGCAGCCGCAGAGGACGAGGGCGTCGAGCAACAGCCTGCGGGGCGTGTCGGACACACCTGCCTCCTCCATGTAAGAGGCGGCCCCTTCGCAGTCTCCTGCGAGATAGCTGCACAATTCTTTTTCATACAGTACTTCGCCCACCCGTTCGGGGGTCAGCTGGTAGAGGCTGATCCTGCCGAGGGTGGCCACTGCATCCTCGTAGCGGCCGCACTGCCTGTAGCAGTACGCCTTCTCCGCGAGCGCCTCTGCGGCCTCGCGCGGATCCTCGGCGTAGAATGCCGCCCGTTCATGCTCGGCGGCCTTCAACGCCCAGTCAGTCCGTTCCTGGGCTTCAGCGGAAAACGCTGCGCAGAGGAATATGGATGTGATAAAGAATTGCAGTGTCCTGTGCATTCCTGAGGTCGTTTTGGTGTATGCTTACGGAGACATAGCTCCCGTAGATGTTTCCTATGTAGAATATGGCACCGATGGTACCGAAGAGCAGTGTCTTCCAGTTGGTGAAACCGTTCCTGGACCAGTTCTCGGCCGTAATGGCCGCAAGCGAGCCGACGGTCAGGAAGGACGATATGCCTTCGGCCAGCTCGCCGGCGTATACCTTGCCGAGGCCGGGGACGACGGCCGAGGCCGCTGCGGCCAGGACGGAGCTCTTGCTCCGCCCGTAATACCTTTCGTTGAAGATGCCCTGCAGCAGTCTCTCGCTGTCCGTCAAGGCGTACTGGGAGAAGGTGAACCCTTCTGAGGCCTTGATGAAATCCGCTTCGCGCCCGTCGAGCAAGGCGATCCCGGCCTCCTCGAGGCTCTTAAGCTCACGGTAGGGACCGTCATAGCTGTCCAGCAGGCTGGAGCTCCGGTCAAACTGCCCCAAATGGGCGTTCGATATGACATTGAAAAACAAGGACTTGTCATAAAAGGGGGACTCTTTCTGCACCTTGTCGAAAGCTGCCGAGGCGGCCGTCAGGTTTTTTGCGCTGTAGTTGGCCCAGCCCTTCAGGTATTGGAGGGTGTCGGAAGCGAAGTATTTCCCGCTGGAAAGAATTGCGACGGCATCCTGCTCCATGCCATTGCCAATGAGGTAGTCTATGAACCCGAAATCTTCGGATGCGTATGTGTCAGCGGAATATCTCCTTCTGACGGAAGGGGAGAGGCCGGTCTCCGTGACAGTTGCGCCGGGTATGTCATGGTGATGCTGCGCGGAGCCTATGCGCCCACTGCGAGTCATGTAGTCCGCAGTGGAAAAGATGGCCGGAAGTATACCGTCGTTCTTCGCCGTTTCCTTGAAATGGTCCAGGCTTCCAGGAGGCAGCAGCCTGACGCCCGGCACTGTCTGGGCATTGCCGGAAGCGCAGAGCAGGACGGCGGAGACGATGAGGGCCAGTCGTTTCATCGGCCCGGGAGCTTGTCGACAGGGACGATTTTGGCATCGGCGGGTACCTCGAAGTGGAAGAGAGGGTCGTCCTCATCCACCCGGATGCCGGAATAGATGGTGCGCATCACCGAAGAGTCCTTTGGAGAGGTATAGGTGATGCTGGTGGTCCTGGTCGGAAGCATCATCCTTCCGGCCGGAACATAGTTGGAATAGTATGTCTTGGAAACCGTCTTCCCGGATGCATCCAGGTACCCGCAGTAGATCGGAAGGTAATTGTCATAGACGATTTCCACCTTCGGTATGTCGCCGGACTTGTCCGTGACATAGGTTTTCTTGACCAGCCCGTCTTCACGGGTGGTGGATTGGAGGCGGTATCCGTACATGCCCAGCCCGAGGTCCTCGGCTCGTCCGCTCATGAATACGGATATCATTTCGTCCTGGGAGGTCATGATGGAGGAATTGTCCACCATGACTTCGTTGGTGCTCGGAATATACATCCTGGTCTCTCCCTTGACATTGGTGACCACAATGTAGTCCTTGGGTTTGAGAAAATGGATCACCGCGCGTCCGTCGTTGGAACAATGGACGCGCTTGGTGACCGTAGCTACCTTGCCTGCGGCGGCCTGCTTGACCTCCACGTCGGCCATGATCCGCCTCTGGGCGGATGCGCCGGCGGGCAG
>JAFYZE010000221.1 GCA_017548805.1 Bacteroidales bacterium | reverse complement strand
GTTCGAGATGGAAATGAAGCAGGGTGAGTCCGTGGTCTTCTCCGCCGCCACCGTCGAGGCCAATCCCGCCTCGATCAAGCGCAAGTTCAACGACCTCCTGAAAAAGACTCCCGAGGTTACCAACAGCCGTGAGCAGCTCGTCCGCTGCGCCGACACGCTCATCTGCAACCACAACAACCGCAAGAAGGTCACGGCAGGATTCTCCTGGCTGTACACCGGCCTCCTCCGCGAGACGCTGCTGGCCCTCCCGGGCCTGACGCTCTATGCCACCGGCAATGCTTCGGAGTTCGAGGAGATACTCGACAACCTCATCGCCGACGAACAGGAGCGCCTGTTCCGCCGCACCACCCAGGTCGAGTCGCCCCTCTACATGCCCATCATCCTCCAGGAGTACATCGATGACTTCGGCGCCGATCCCGCCAAGGTGTGGAAGAAGTACGGAAGTACGGTCAAGGGCATCATCGAGAGCTACGCCCCCGGGGAGCGCAAGGAAGTGGCCATGCAGCCCAACGGCCTGCTCTGGGCCCAGATGGACCGCGTGGCGCTCACCTGGATGAACGCCTACATCCACGGCATTCCCGTCACGGAGCGTGCCGGATACCAGGTAGAGACCAATGCATTCTGGTACAACGCCCTTTGCTTCGCGATCGAGATGGAATCACGCTTCGGATCGAAGGACGGAGGCTTCCTTGCGCGCTGGACTCCTGTCCGCGACCTCGTCAAGGAGAACTACATGCCTACTTTCTGGAACGCTTCCAGAGGCTGCCTCGCCGACTACGTCGACGGCGCGGGGCAGCATACCGACATCCGTCCGAACCAGATCTACGCCATCTGGGTCAAGTATTCCCCCGTGGACGAGGACCTGTTCGCATCGGTCCTGCGCGTCATTGACAACGAGCTGGTGACCAGCAGGGGCATCCGCACCCTATCGCCCCGTGACGCCAATTACAAGGGCGTCTACGAAGGCACCCAGATCGAACGCGACCTTGCATACCACCAGGGCTGCTCGTTCCCGTTCCTGCTCGAACCTTACTGCGACGTCAGTTTCAGGGTGAAGGGCCAGTCCTTCGTGAAGAAGGCCCAGTGGCTCATCGAGGGCTTCTACGGGGACCTCTCCAAGCACGGCGTCGGCGCATTCTCCGAGCTTTACGACGGAGACCCGCCGCACGAGGCTCACGGAGCCATCTCCTCCGCACTCAGCACTGCGGCGCTCCTTGCAGTGGATTACATCATCAACAAATACAAGGAGGACTAGGATATGAAGGTACTCATGTTCGGATGGGAGTTTCCTCCCCATATCGCCGGCGGTCTCGGCACCGCCTGTGAAGGAATCGTCAAGGGACTGGCCTACAACGGCGTCGAGACCCTCTTCGTGATGCCTTCGGCATCCGGCGATGAGGACCAGAGCGCCACGACCATCATCAACGCCAGCGACGTTGCGGTCGACACGGTCAGCTCCTCCGTGGACGAGTTCCTCGACAAGGTCAAGTTCATACATATCGACAGTTCCCTGGTGCCTTATGTCAATCCCGACGAGTTCGAAACCCTCGTCGAGGAGGAGCGCAAGCGCCAGGTCAAGGATTTCTCCATACAGCACGGGACCAAGTTCAAGTTCTCGGGCAAGTACGGATCCAACCTCATGGAGGAGGTGGCCCGCTACGCCATGGTGGGCGGCACCATCGCCATGCAGCACAAGGACGAGTTCGATGTCATCCATGCCCATGACTGGCTCACTTACCTTGCCGGCATCGCCGCCAAGGAGCTCACGGGCAAGCCTCTCGTGGTGCACGTGCATGCGACGTCCTACGACCGCGGCGACGAGCAGCACATAGACACCCGCGTGCTCGACATAGAGACCCGCGGCATGCTGGCCGCCGACCGCGTCGTCACCGTCAGCGACCTCACCCGCAACATCGTGGTGAACAAGTACCATATCGATCCCGCCAAGGTCGTCACCGTGCACAACGCGGTCGATTTCAGCGGCAGGGAGAACCTTTTCGTTGACCGCGGGGTCAAGGACAAGGTCGTCACCTTTCTCGGCCGCATCACTTTCCAGAAAGGTCCCGAGTATTTCATCGAGGCTGCTGCCAAGGTCCTCAAGCGTACCGAGAACGTCCGCTTCGTGATGGCCGGCAGCGGTGACATGATGAACCGCTGCATCCGCCATGTCGCCCGTCTCGGCATCTCCGACAGGTTCCATTTCACCGGATTCCTGCGCGGAGCCGACGTGCAGAAGATGTTCGCCCTCTCGGACGTCTACATCATGCCGTCCGTGTCCGAGCCTTTCGGCATCTCCCCGCTCGAGGCCATGCGTACCAACGTCCCCTCCATCATCTCCAAGCAGTCCGGCGCGGCTGAAGTCCTGAAGTACGCCTTCAAGGTGGATTTCTGGGACGTGGACATGCTGGCGGACGACATCTATGCCCTCCTCCAGTATCCCGCCTTGTCGCATTTCGCCGCGACCAACGGATACGATGAGGTCAACTCCCTCAAGTGGAACGGCGCCACCGCCAAGCTCAAGGCAGTTTACGAATCCCTGGTATAAGAAACAACAAAAATACATTGATATGAAAAAGAGTATATGTCTGTACTTCCAGGTACACCAGCCGACAAGACTCAGATTGTACAGGTTCTTCGATATCGGCAAGGACTCGCACTACTATGACGACTTCGCCAACAGGACCATCCTCAAGAGGATAGCGCAGAAATGCTATCTCCCGATGAACGAGCTCCTGCTCGAGGCCATCAAGGAGAGCAAGGGCGCGTTCAAGGTGGCGTTCTCCATCACCGGCTCCGCGCTCGAGCAGTTCGACCGCTACGCTCCGGAGGTAATCGACAGCTTCCGCCGTCTGGCGGAGACCGGCAGCGTCGAGTTCCTCGGCGAGACCTATTACCATTCCCTCGCTTCGCTCGCGTCCCACGCCGAGTTCAAGCACCAGGTAGAGAAGCACAAGGCCGCCATCGAGCAGTATTTCGGCGTGACGCCCGTCTCGTTCCGCAACACCGAGCTTGTCTATTCCGACGCCATCGGCGATGCCGTCTATGACCTCGGCTACAAGACCATGCTTACTGAAGGCGCCCGTCACATCATGGGTTGGAGGAGTCCCAACTATATCTACACCAATGATTTGCAGCCCAAGCTCAAGCTCCTCCTCAGGAACTACCAGCTCAGTGACGACATCGCCTTCCGCTTCTCCAACCAGGGTTGGGAGGACTGGCCGCTCACTACCGAGAAGTATGTCGACTGGCTCAAGAGCGCCGTCGCAGACGGTGGCGACATCATCAACCTCTTCATGGATTACGAGACCTTCGGAGAGCACCAGAGCGCCCAGAGCGGCATCT
>JAFYZE010000220.1 GCA_017548805.1 Bacteroidales bacterium | reverse complement strand
TGAGGAGGCCGTGGAAAATGCCTTGGCTCCGCTCGTGGAACCCCAACAGACACTTCTTATCAGCCGTTCGGCCGCGGCAAAGCGCTTGAGGGTTACTGCCCCAACGCTGTGGCGATGGTCTAAAGTTGGCTACCTTCCTGTCACGGCCTACGTCGGAAGGCAGGCGTTCTATTCGGAGGAAGCCATCCGCAATCTCGAGGAGGGAGTGCCCTTGGCGCGTGCCCGTCATCTTACACCGATACAGCAGCCTTTGAGTCCTTATGTGAAAAGGCGATGATTTTCGGAGGTACAGATAAAGATGAGTTACATGATAGTGGGCGAAAACGAGTATTTGCGCTCGTTTTCGCCCACTATCGGAATTTGGGAATCAGGATTTCTATCTTCAATATGGCCTTAGGCACCATTCTGTGCGGTAATTAAAGAATATTTGACTACCGTCTTAACAGAGAATATAACTAATCCAGATTAACGTTTCGGCCCCCCTTTGTGGAGTACGGCTTTCGGCGAGTTAATCACTTTCTTCGATATCTCTTTCATTCTCCTCATCGAACGTTCTAACTGGACCTTTCTCTCGACCGCTCTAGCCCCTGCCTGGACATTTTCCGGTGAGTGGAGAATCTCAATGGCCTTGTCCAGCCATTGACCGAAGTCGGTGCAATCTTTGAGCTTTTCCTGGACGGAACTGGCCATCTTCAGGGACTTCTTGTCACCGACAGGCACGTCATCGCCTTTGATGTGGATGCGGCCGTCGGGTCCGGCGGTGGCGTAGGCGATGGCGACACCGTTGAAGGCCAATGCCACCGTGTCAAGACCGAGGGTGTGCAGCGTGATAAATCCCTTCCTGTCTCCCCGGTCAAGGATGGTGTTTGTGTCCTGAACCCGATGGTAAATGGTCTCTACATAGTCATTCTTTGCTTGGTAAATCTTGTTCACCGTTTCCGGCGTGAGCTGCACCCCAGCGGGCTTGACCTTCCCCTTGGTCCGGTCATAGACGAACACCGTGCTGCTGGCGATGTCCTTGTCCATTCCTGTCCTCGGATTTCCGAGGCTGATGGCATTAAAATCCGTCGCCTTATGCTCGGTGATTTGCGCCCGGTTCAGATCCCCGACTGCGACGCCCCAGTCGCGGGAGAGCGCAAGCTTCATCTCGTTGATGATGGATGCCCCAGCGTCGTGGGGAAGTTCGAAGGTCAGTGTGCCGTCGGATAGTTTGTTGCACCGGATGGAAAAGAATCTTTGTTTGGAGTCTTCGGGCCGATTTGCCGTGGACATCAGGTGTTCCTGCAGCGCTTTCCGGTCGGCATTGAAGGCGAATTCGGCCTTCGCCTGCCTGGAAAGAAGATGTCTATATCGACGGTCACTATGGAGGTTTGTCTCGTCCCAGCCGGGACGGCCCATCAGCTTGTCCTTCCGCGCGGCGGAGCGGAGCCTGGCCGCATCCACTTTTGCCTCGCTTTTCTCCAGATTAGCCTTCAACTCCTTCAATCGCTCTGCCCGTGCCTGGGCGATCTGCTCCTTCGGTGTCATTGGGGGCTGTCGCTGCGCCTTTTGCATCGCTCTCTCCTGTCTCTTCCGCTTCCTGCGCTTGATTGCACTAGATATGGCGAGCTTGCCGACCCTGTAGGTGGCGTAAATCATCGCTATGGTAAGAAACGTACTCATCTCTTTCGACCTTTTGTATTCTTCATATTCCGAGTCAGGGAGATGCCTATCGAGTCTTTGCTCCGTTCGATGAGCGCCTTTCCCTTAATCCGCATCGCCTCGGCGAGACCGTCGGGCTTGTCCGACAGTCCGAGCTCTCTGACGAGCTTGTTCTCGAAGAACTCTTGGGAGAGAAGGTATCCTTTACGGGTGATGTGCTGGACATCGATTGGCTCCGTCCGTCCGTCGGAAGGGTGGGCGAGGGCGTAACCGAGCATCGCGAACCGGTGACAGTCCATCGGATCTGATTCCGAACACATCAGCGCGATCCTCGTGCCTTCCTGGGCACATTCACGCAGCGCTTTCATATAGCGGTTGAACTCCGGCCGATGCATGATCTGTTCGTAAGAGAGTCGTTTCCTGTCATCTCCCTTTCCCTCATACTGATGTCCGCCAAGAGCTTCTCCGGCCTGTTGATACCCGATTCCGAGGCTTTCTTCCAGTCTTTTCTCCAGGCGGAAAGCTTTATACTGGGGGCTGAATTGCGAATTGGGGTAACTGCGTACATCTACGACGAGTTGGATACCGAACTTGCGAAGAAGTCCTTCGAACTCATTGGCGGGGAGATTGGAGTGACCAATGGTGAAGACAGAGCCGGGAAAGCTCCTCGACCAGACTGCCTCCTCGTGGGTCAAGCCCGCGTATTTTTCCCGGCTCTTTTCAGCCCGCACCTCCCGTTGCATCTCGTGCTCAGCCATCTGCGGTGCAATGTCCGGAATCACGGCAACGGCCATCTCCGCCTCCATGCCACAGAGGTCTGAAATGGCTGTGTCGATGTTGCTCGCGTATTTCAGGCGCACTCCGTCCGCATCGTGGTCTCCATCCCTCAAGGCCCGGCGCTCGCTCTCGTCCTCGATGGCTCCCCGGTCCAGGCACCAGCGGTCCAGAGATAAACGGATGTCGGCAGGGGTGTCGTTGGCGCGGAACAGGTTCATCGTGGCAAGCACGCCCTCGAGCCCTTCCACGTGTACACCGCCGGTCATGGCTGAAGTGTCCACCCGTATCCGGCCGTCATTGTCCAGGACGACCCTGCCACGAAGGGTATCGCCCTGCATCAGGTCGATCCGTCGCTCGTAGACGACGGGATAGAAGGCAGATGCGAAATGGACGTGCGTCCCATCCGGCGGATCTGCATGACACAGCTGCTCCAGTTCGTCCCGTACGCCCGAGGCGTAGTCCCGAAGTTTCTTGAACTCGTTGAAATTGCTGATTCTACGCTCTTGAGACGGAAGGGCTCTTCCTGCGACATCCGTTCCTTTTCGGGTTGTCGATGTTCTGATAGAGCCGTCCTGCAACCAGAGCGCTTTGATTTCGGGACGTGGGTGTTCCGCGTAGGTCCCGTCCAGGAGCCGGCCATCCTCGTCGACCTGGAGAGAGAGCCGTTTCAGCGTCTCTTCCTGGTCCTCGGGGCGTATGATTTCGAAAGGCTTCTGCGTCATCCTACCTACTTCCTTGACGGCGTTCTCGATATCGTCGGCCCCCTCCGGGATGACATATACGCTCTGCCTTCCGTCCATCCGGATGACGGAGAAGCGCTTCCCTTCGTCGGCGGAATTCCTTTTATTTGAGACATTCTCCTCTTCAGAGATATGCTGGACGCGTCTTTCGAGGGTCGCGATTAGATCCCTATCCGTATCCGGCAGGTAATCAAGTGACTCCGAGGCGATCCCTTCGGGAATGCCGAACTCTACTTCGGCCAGGGCACCGGCGAGGAAGGCCGTCAGGCAGGTGTCACCGCCCATTGCCGTGGCCCTGCGGATGGTCTCCTCGTAGGATTCCGATGCGAGAAAGGCGGCCAGAGCAGCCGGGATAACCTGGGATGGATCGCTGCAAGGCTTCCCATCACCGATTCCTAGTTTCCCTCCCGGTATCTGAATGACCGTCCCGTTCAGGAACGGACGCATCTCGGAAGGGGAGCGGTCCGGGTCGTATCCCGACTGCCGGAGGATGTCCTTGAGTGAATCGACAGAAGCCCCGTCTTTCACGGAAGCTAGCAACCTGACGAATACGGATGCGGCCTCCGTTAGCTCTTTTCCCGCATCTGAAGCCCGAAGGATGGCCGATGCGGAAGTGATGGCGTCAGCCAGGTTGCCGGACAGTTCGGTAATCGGCACGCATGCCGCGAGCAGTTCTGACCTGGAACGGAGACGTCCTAACGGGAGGCTGGAGTACAGCTCCTTCCAGCTTGCGATCGATTCGTCGGTCTCCGTCTTCCAGCGAGCGGTAGCCAGCGCAACGGAGCTCAT
>JAFYZE010000219.1 GCA_017548805.1 Bacteroidales bacterium | reverse complement strand
GTGCTGCGCCGCTCCAAGAAGCCCGTCATCCTCTGCGTGAACAAGGTCGATACGGGCGAGAAGATGTATGACGCCTACCAGTTCTACAGCCTGGGACTGGGCGAGATATGGAGCATTTCCGCGGCCAACGGCTCCGGGACGGGCGACCTGCTCGACGAAGTCGTGCGGGTCCTGCCCAAGGAGGAGACTCCCGCCGCGGACCCTTACGAGGGCATCCCCAGGATAGCCATCGTCGGCAAGCCTAACGTCGGCAAGTCCTCCCTCACCAACGCCCTCCTGGGCGAGGAGAGGAATATCGTGACGCCCGTGGCCGGAACGACCAGGGACTCCATCGAGACGCATTACAACAAGTTCGGCCACGAGTTCATGCTCGTCGACACCGCCGGCATACGCAAGAAATCCAAGGTCCACGAGGACCTGGAATTCTACTCCGTGCTCCGCTCCATGCGCGCCATCGAGCGCGCCGACGTGTGCATACTCATGATTGACGCCACGAGCGGCATGGAGGCACAGGACATGAGCATATTCAACGTCATCCAGAAAAACCGCAAGGGCTGTGTACTCGTGGTGAACAAGTGGGACCTTTTCATCAAGGACCAGAATACCATGCGCGAGTACACCGAAGGCCTCCGCGCCCGTCTTGCTCCGTTCGACGACGTTCCGATCGTCTTTACCTCCGTGGTGAAGATGCAGCGCGTGATGGACGTGCTGGATGCTGCGGCCAGGGTCGCCGACAACTACCGCAGGAGGATCCCCACGGCACAGCTCAACGAAGCCCTGCTGCCGATCATCGAGGAGACGCCGCCGCCTTCCTGGAAGGGCAAGTACATCAAGGTCAAGTACATCACCCAACTGCCCACCAAGTTCCCGGCGTTCGCGTTCTTCTGCAACCTCCCGCAGTACATCAAGGACCCTTACAAACGCTTCCTGGAAAACCAGCTGAGGGAATGTTTCGACCTGACCGGATGCCCGGTGCAGATATACTGCAGGCAAAAATGACAAAACGTTTTAAATCGGCGCGGGAATCGCGCCGATTTTCGTGGAAAAATGCTATTTTTGTATGATATGGAAGACTTTGACTATCAGAAGGCGGTAGCGGCCCTCGAGGAGATCGCGAAGAAGGTCGAGGACCCGTCCACCGGCCTCGAGGACATAGACCGTTACGTGAAACAGTCCGGGGAACTTGTCGCCAAGTGCCGCGCGTACTTGCGCACGGTGCGCGACAAGGTCGACTCGGCTTTTGAAGAGTAGGATATGAAACGCAAGATGTTATACGATACGGACCCGTATCTGATGCCTTTCCGCACGGCCATCGACGTGCGTCACGCCCGCATACTGCAGACCCGTGACGCCATGGCCTCGGGCGGTTCGCTGTCTGCCGGCGTGAACAACCACCTGTTCTACGGCCTGCACCATACGGAGGACGGCGGCTGGGTGTTCAGGGAGTGGGCCCCGAACGCCACGAGGATGTACCTTATCGGTGACTTCAACAACTGGCACAGGACGGAGGGTTACGCTCTCAAGCCGACCGGCGGCGGGAACTGGGAGATCACCCTGCCTAAGATGTTTCTCAACCACGGCGACCTCTACAAGCTCTACATCGAGTGGGTAGGGGGTGGCGGCGAGCGCCTGCCGGCCTATGTCACCCGCACCGTCCAGGACTCCGACACCAAGGCTTTCTGCGCCCAGGTCTGGGATCCCGCCAAGCCCTATGTCTGGAAGCACCGCCGCCCCGGTAAGCGTCCCAACCCCCTCATCTACGAGTGCCATATCGGCATGAGCGGTGAGAAGGAGGACGTGTCCACCTTCGAGGATTTCCGCAGGGATGTCCTGCCCAAAGTCGCCGACCTGGGTTACAATGTCCTCCAGATCATGGCCCTGCAGGAGCATCCTTATTATGGTTCTTTCGGCTACCAGGTCTCCAATATCTTCGCGCTGAGCTCGCGCTTCGGCACTCCGGAGGAGTTCAAGGCGCTCGTCGACGCCGCGCATGCCAAAGGCATCGCCGTCGTGATGGACATAGTGCATTCGCACATGGTCAAGAACGAGTTGGAAGGCCTCAGCAATTTCGACGGCCATGACACGCTGTATTTCTACGGCGGGGACCAGGGTCACCATCCCGCATGGGACAGCCGCTGCTACGATTACGGCAAGTCCGAGACCAAGTATTTCCTCCTGTCCAACTGCAAGTTCTGGATGGAGGAGTATCACCTCGACGGATTCCGCTTCGACGGAGTCACCAGCATGCTCTACTGGGACCACGGCCTGGGCAAGGATTTCGTCGGATATGACAACTACTTCAACGGGGGAGTGGACGAGAACGCCGTCACGTACCTGGCGCTCGCCAACATCCTCGTCAAGGAGATCAACCCCAACGCACTGACCATCGCCGAGGACGTCAGCGGCATGGCCGGCCTCGCCGCCCCCATCGCCGCGGGCGGAGTCGGGTTCGACTTCCGCATGGCGATGGGCGTTGCCGACCACTGGATCAAGTGGATCAAGGAGAAGAGCGACGAGCAGTGGTCGATGGGAGAGATATGGTACGAGCTCACCAACAAGCGCTCTGACGAGAAGACCATCAGCTATGCTGAGTGCCACGACCAGGCCCTGGTGGGGGACAAGACCCTCATCTTCCGCCTGATGGACAAGGAGATGTACTTCTCCATGAATATGGAGTCGTCCAATCCCATTGTGGACCGCGGCATCGCCCTGCACAAGATGATACGCCTGCTGACGCTGGCCACGGCCGGCAACGGCTACCTCAATTTCATGGGCAACGAGTTCGGACATCCGGAGTGGATAGACTTCCCGCGCGAGGGCAACGGCTGGTCCTACCAGCACGCCCGCAGGCAGTGGTCGCTCGCAGAGCCCGACTACCTGCGGTACCGTTACCTGCGCAACTTCGACAGGGATATGATACATCTCGTCCGCAAAAACTCGCTGCTCGTCCAGGCCCCCGGCCTGCTCGTCGCGGACGAGGAGAAGAAAATCTTGATATTCAAGAGAAAAAACTGTATCTTTGCATTCAATTTCAATCCCACCGCATCGTTTGCGGATTACGGATTCGCGGCACCTGCCGGCAAATATACGATAACACTGGACACCGACCAGAGGGAGTTCAACGGTTTCGAGCGCGTGAAGCGTGGGGAAGAGCATTTCACGGTTCACGTCAAATCGCCGAACGGCCCTCAAAACCTGGAGGATACCTTGTATCTGTACTTGCCGAGCCGGTGCGCATTGGTTTTGTGCACAGAGGAGTGACGATTGTTAAAAGTTTAGATATATGGCTTTTTTGAAGTTCAACAAGTCCGAGCTGGTCAATCTCTCCTATTCGCTGAAGAGGGAGATTATCAGCGCCAACAAGACAGGCGCCTACTGCAATACGTCCATCGTGACCTGCAATACCCGCCGTTACCATGGACTCCTGGCAGTGACCCTCGACCGCTTCGGCGGTGACAAGTTCCTGCTCCTGTCCTCGCTCGACGAGAGCCTCGTGGTTAACGGCAAGCAGTTCAACCTCGGCATCCATTGCTACGGCGACATCTATGAGCCCCGCGGACACAAGTATGTGGTCGATTTCAAGGCAGACCCCGTCCCTCAGATCACCTACAAGGTCGGCGAGGTCGTGTTCACCAAGAGCCTCCTCCTGGTGCCCGACACCGACCAGGTCCTGATCCGCTTCGACCTCGTCAAGGCTCCCGCGAAGGTGAGGCTGCAGCTCAAGCCTTTCCTCGCATTCCGCAACATCCACTCGCTGACGGTCCAGAACCCCGTGGCCAACATCGGCTACACCGCCATTCCCGGCGGTGCGTCCTTCAGGATGTATTCCAATTTCCCGGACCTCTTCCTGCAGCTGAGCGACAAGTCCGCCACCTACAGGCACATGCCTTACTGGTATGAGGGCATCACTTACTCCGACGAGTACCGCCGCGGCTTCGACTGCCGTGAGGACCTGCTGGTCCCGGGTGCGTTCGAGATGGAAATGAAGCAGGGTGAGTCCGTGGTCTTCTCCGCCGCCACCGTCGAGGCCAATCCCGCCTCGATCAAGCGCAAGTTCAACGACCTCCTGAAAAAGACTCCCGAGGTTAGCAACAGCCGTGAGCAGCTCGTCCGCTGCGCCGACACGCTTATCTGCAACCACAACAACCGCAAGAAGGTCACGGCTGGATTCTCCTGGCTGTACACCGGCCTCCTCCGCGAGACGCTGCTGGCCCTCCCGGGCCTGACGCTCTATGCCACAGGCAATGCTTCGGAGTTCGAGGAGATCCTCGACAACCTCATCGCCGACGAGCAGGAGCGTCTGTTCCGCCGCACCACGCAGGTTGAGTCGCCCCTCTACATGCCCATCATCCTTCAGGAGTACATCGACGACTTCGGCGCCGATCCCGCCAAGGTGTGGAAGAAGTACGGAAGTACGGTCAAGGGCATCATCGAAAGCTACGCACCCGGGGAGCGCAAGGAGGTGGCCATGCAGCCCAACGGCCTGCTCTGGGCGCAGATGGACCGCGTGGCGCTCACCTGGATGAACGCCTACATCCACGGCATTCCCGTCACGGAACGTGCCGGATACCAGGTCGAGACCAATGCGTTCTGGTACAACGCCCTTTGCTTCGCGATTGAGATGGAATCCCGCTTCGGGTCGAAGGACGGAGGCTTCTGCGCACGCTGGACTCCCGTCCGCGACCTCGTCAAGGAGAACTACATGCCTACTTTCTGGAATGCTTCCAGAGGCTGTCTCGCCGACTACGTCGACGGCGCGGGACAGCATACCGACATCCGTCCGAACCAGGTCTACGCCATCTGGGTCAAGTATTCCCCCGTGGATGAGGATCTGTTCGCGTCGGTCTTGCGCGTCATAGACAACGAGCTGGTGACCAGCAGGGGCATCCGCACCCTCTCGCCCCGTGACGCCAATTACAAGGGCGTCTACGAAGGCACCCAGATTGAGCGCGACCTCGCATATCACCAGGGCTGCTCGTTCCCGTTCCTGCTCGAACCTTACTGCGATGTGAGTTTCCGTGTGAAGGGACAGTCCTTCGTAAAGAAAGCCCAGTGGCTCATCGAAGGCTTTTACGGGGACCTCTCCAAGCACGGCGTCGGCGCATTCTCCGAGCTTTACGACGGAGACCCGCCGCACGAGGCTCACGGAGCCATCTCCTC
>JAFYZE010000218.1 GCA_017548805.1 Bacteroidales bacterium | reverse complement strand
TTGAGCATGTAGTAGTGGAATCCAGGCACGAGGGGGTCGGTGGTCACTTCCCACACGCCGTCCTCGCCCTTCGTCATCTGATAGGGTTTGCCGACATTGACCGATACGGACTCCGCATCAGGAGCCTCGACACGGAAAACGACGCTGAGGTCGGGATTGATCTTGGGATACTCCTTTCCAGGGAGATTAGACGTGGCGGGAGTAGGCTTCGTAAGGACACCAACCTGCTTGTTTCCAGAGCAGGAAACGGACACGACGGCCATGACTGCCGCGATGATCGGGAAGAGAACGCGATGTTTCATTATTGTCTGTTGAAATGGTTGTAAATCAAAAAGTGGTCAAACTCCGTACTGCGCACGAACACCGGTATGGAGCGGAGGTCGACGGGAGTCTCGACATACTGCCCGCCGCGGTACCATTGTCCGGTTCGGAAGTCTGTCCATCCGTCTTCATTTTCAGGGAGATAGGTTTTCCAAGTCTTCACTCCGGCTTCAGTGACGGGCGAGACGAGGAAAGAAGGGCCGAACATGAACTCGCAGTCCTGGCGGAGGGCTTCCTCATCGTCCGCGAAGTCGAAGACGAGAGGACGCATGAGGGTATAGCCTTCCTCCGAGACTTTCTGCGCGCAGGCCACGATATAGGGACGGAGCCTCTCGCGGAGGTTTATCGCATCCTCGATGATAGAATAAGTCTCATCACCGTAGCGCCAGGGCTCAGTCTCGCTCATATAGCCGTGAACACGCATGAAAGGAAGGAATACCGCGGTCTGGACCCAGCGGACTAGGCGCTCCTGATACTCGGCCGAGGTATACTGGTCGAAGGGGCGGAAGAAGCCGCCGGCGTCGAAGGTCCACCAGGGCAGGCCGGCGGCCATCTGGCCGAGACCTCCGGCAATCTGACGCTTCAGCGTACCGAAATCGTTGCCGACATCGCCGGACCAGGTCACGACTCCATAGCGCTGTATGCCCGAGAATGCACTCCTGGTGAGGATTACCGGCTCATGGTCGGTAACATCCTTGAGACCGTTATACATCGTATGGTTGACGATCAACGGATAGACATTGCGGTACAGCTCGCCGGGGACCTTGTCCTTGCCGACAAGCCGTCCTGCGAGGTCGTCATTTTCCGGCTCTGTGGCGTCGAACCACCAGGCATCGATCCCGTAAGGTATCGCAAGGCTGTCACGGAAACTCTGTACATAGTAGTCGGCCGCTTCTGGATTGAAGAAGTCGATCCAGTCGGTCCCGTCGATATAGTATCCGCGCTCCTCCAGCCTCTTGCCGAGCGCGCTCGGACGGTCGACCTTGGACCATACGGATATCATGAAACGGGTGTCCATTGCGTGCAGCGCGCCAGTAAGCGCCGCAGGATCAGGGTAATGCTCACGGTCGAACTCCATGGAGTTCCAGCCGGTATTGCCCCACCACTGCCAGTCCTGGACTATCACGTCCAGGGGCAGACCGCGCGAGCGGAAGCCTTCGGCATTCTCAAGTATCTCATCCTGGGAATGATAGCGCTCGCGGCAATGGATGTATCCGAACATCCAGTCGGGCATCTCCGGCACGGGGCCGGTCAGGGTACGGTAGGTAGAGATGACTTCGTCCGCTCCGCCGGCGAAGACAGTATAGTCCAAGGCCTGTGCCACGGGAGAGCTGAAAGCGGTCTCGTCCGTGACCTTGCGCCAATAGAGGACGGGATTGTCGCCCCTGACCCCTTCCGATGCGATGGAATGGGAACCCGCCGGGAGGGAAACTATAACGGACGAAGTCGGAGGCAGCCATGTGTTGGACACGTCAATCACCGGGTCTCCGTCGATTGCGAGATAGTGACGGCGGGCCATTTTCTGCCCGACGTCAAGGAGCAGGGCGTACTCCCCCGCCTCGGGAATGTCTATGGTGGCGGTAAAGTTGCGGGACCGGCGCATCTCACGGCGGTTGCCGGATGTACCGGTGGCATTGACGGTCATAACCTGACCGTCGTCATTCTGCTCGGTCAGAGCGATGCTATGGTCTGCAGGATTAAAATCCGTCAAACCATAATTGTTCCACATCAAGCCATAGCCCTTGCTCGAAAGGACGAAGGGTATGGAGATCTGGGTATTGACCTGGGTCAGGCGGCGGGTCAGGCCACGGATGTCCAGATATCCGTCCTGGAACTGCCCGGTGCCGTACAGATGCTCGTCCGCAGGGGAAGCAAAAGCCTGGGATACAGCCACGACAGGCACATCCTGGACTGAGGACTGTTCTATCCGCCTGCCTCCGGGCATTTCGGATAGTAAAACATTGCCTGAGGCATCCAGAAAGGTCAGGGAACCGTCGGACTTGGAATACCTGACGGTCATAGAGTCCGTACTAAGCTCTACGGAAGAGCCGTCCCTGCGGACGGAGAACTTCGGGGGCGCGACCTTTTCGGTATAGACCAGCTCCTCAAGGAGCTTCTGGCCCTCAGGAATCACCTGCACACGGACGGCATTGGAATACAAAGGACTGAGGATGAGAGTCCCATCCCCAGTCTTTATCCTAACTGCCTTGCCCGTGCTCGAGCATCGGCAAAAGAAGACGACGCCCAGGACAAGTACGGCCAGGAAGCCGAACTGTCTGAACTGTCGTTTCACTTATTTCAAGATAATCTGTTTGCCAAGCTTGAGCTTGTCGCCGGAATCGTCGACAGTCCAGTACTGCGGCTTGCGGCCGCCGTTGCCCTCGGAATGATGCACGACATAGCGAAGCTCGCCGTCGAAGGTGCGGAAGAGCATTCCGTGACCGGAGTTGTTGCCGAGGAACGGTTCGGGCTCCTGGACCCAAGGTCCTGCGATGGTGCCGGACTCGGAG
>JAFYZE010000217.1 GCA_017548805.1 Bacteroidales bacterium | reverse complement strand
TTTGAAAGAGTCTCCAATTTCGGAGAAGTGGAGCAGACCCTCAACGAGGGCGACCGCATGCTCCAGGCTTCCCGGTGCATGGACTGCGGCATACCGTTCTGCCATTGGGCCTGCCCCCTGGGCAACCGCCAGCCCGAATGGCAGGACGCCGCCTGCAAAGGCAAGTGGGAACTTGCTTACAAGCTCCTGTCGCAGACCAATGACTTTCCGGAATTCACCGGGCGCATCTGTCCCGCACTGTGCGAGAAGAGCTGCGTGCTTAACCACGCCATGGACGCACCCGTGACCGTCCGTGAGAACGAATGCTCGATCATCGAACGCGCGTTCCGCGAAGGATATGTCCATCCCCGCTCCTATCCCCGCAACGGGAAAAAGGTGGCCGTGGTCGGAGCCGGCCCTGCCGGGCTCTCCGCGGCCGTACAGCTCAACAAGCGCGGATATGACGTCACCGTACTGGAGAAGATGCCGTCCGCAGGAGGCCTCGTCCGCTATGGCATACCCAACTTCAAGCTGGACAAGTATGTCATTGACAGGCGCATAGCCGTGCTGGAGCAGGAAGGCATCACCTTCCGCTACGGCGTGACCGTGGATACGGAGCACCTGCCGGAAGGCTATGACGCATATGTCATTTCCACCGGCACGCCGACCGCGCGTGACCTGCCCATTCCCGGAAGGGGACTCAAGGGCATATACTTCGCGCTGGACTTGCTGACCCAGCAGAACCGCAGGCTCGCGGGAGAGCAGTTCAGCAAGGAAGAAACCGTTTCGGCCAAGGGAAGGACAGTCCTTGTGATCGGCGGAGGCGATACCGGCAGCGACTGCATCGGCACCTGCCACCGCCAGGGCTGCAAGAACGTCACCCAGATCGAGATCATGCCCAAACCGCCGGAGGGGTACAACCCTGCGACGCCATGGCCCGCATGGCCCATGATCCTGAGGACCTCCACAAGCCACGAGGAAGGCTGCATCAGGCGCTGGAGCCTGTCCTCCTGCCGTTTCCTCGACGACGGCAAGGGCCGCGTGGCCGGCGTGGAAGTCGAAGAGGTCGAGTGGCTGCCGGCTCCGGACGGAGGTCGTCCGCAGATGAAGCCCACGGGCAACAAGAGCATTATCGAGTGCGACATGGTGCTGCTGGCCATGGGTTTCCTGAAGCCCCAGCACCCGGAATTCGGACCGAACGTCTTCCTTGCAGGCGACGCCAAGACCGGCACCAGCCTGGTTGTGAGGGCCCTGGCCGGAGGAAGGGCAGTCGCGCAGGAAGTTGACGATTATCTGAAAGGACGCGTATGAAACGGATACCATTCACCAAGATGCACGGTCTCGGCAACGACTACATCTACATCAACACGATGGAGCATCCCATCGACAACCCGGCCAGGCTGTCGGTCCTTTGGAGCGACAGGCACAAGGGGATAGGATCCGACGGCATCATCCTCATCGGAAGCTCGGACAAGGCCGACTTCAGCATGAGGATATTCAATGCCGACGGCTCCGAAGCCCTAATGTGCGGCAACGGCTCGCGCTGCGTGGGCCGCTACATCCATGACAAGGGCCTGTCTGACAAGACCGTCATCAAGCTGGATACTCTCTCGGGTATCAAGGTCCTGGACCTGAACCTCGATGACGAGGGGCAGGTACGCGACGTCAGCGTGGACATGGGCAAGGGAGTCCCCCTCGAGGTCAACCTCCCCGACGGGAGCAAGGGACAGTGGATACTGGACGACCTCTTCGCCTGCGGAAGGCGTTTCCGCGGGACGGCCGTGGACGTCGGCAATCCGCATCTGGTACTGTTCGTACCGGATGCCGAGGCCGCGCCGGTGGCGGAAGCTGGACCGCTGTTCGAGAAGGATTTGATGTTCCCCAACCGGGCTAACATCAAATTCGCGCAGGTGCTCGACGAGAGGCACATCCGCATGCGCGTATGGGAGCGCGGCAGCGGCATCACGCAGGCCTGCGGCACGGGCGCGTGCGCCACGGCCGTAGCCGCGGCCATGGCCGGCTATACGCGGCCTGACAAATGCACCGTCATCATGGATGGCGGTGCGCTGGACGTGTCGTGGGATCCCGTCACCAAGGAAATCCGCATGACAGGCACCGCCACGACCGTTTTCGAAGGTACCATTGAACTTCCGGAGGACTGAGCCATGATACGGATCAAAGAAGGATACTGCAAGCTGGAACACCGGTATCTGTTCCAGGAGGTGGCGCGCAGGGTGGCCGATTTCCACGAGGCCTCTCCTGAAACCGACATCATCAGGATGGGCATCGGGGACGTGACGCTCCCCATCGCCCCGGCCGTCATACGTGCCATGCACGAGGCCGTGGACGACCTCTCCGTGCAGGAGAGGTTCCACGGCTACGGCCCGGAGCACGGCTACGGCTGGCTCCGGGAGGCCGTCGTCCGGGGGGACTACGCCTCCCGGGGCGTCAACGTCGATCCGGAGGAAGTCTTCATCAGCGACGGTGCTAAAAGTGACCTGGGTAATATCCTGGACCTGTTCTCCCACGAGAACACCGTCGGCATCATCGACCCGGTCTATCCCGTCTATGTAGACACCAACGTCATCGACGGGAGGAAGATACGGTTCATCCCCTGCTCCGAAGAAGACGGATTTACCGGACAAATCCCTGATGAAAAGCTGGATATTGTATATCTTTGCTATCCCAACAATCCTACGGGCGCGGTGATAAGCCGCGACAAGTTGAAAGGATGGGTGGATTACGCTCTCAGGAATGGCTCCCTGATCCTGTATGATTCGGCCTACGAGGCCTTCATCCAGGACCCGGACATCCCGCACTCCATCTACGAGATTGGAGGCGCGCGGGAATGCGCGATCGAGTTCAGGAGCTTCTCCAAGACAGCCGGTTTCACCGGCATCCGCTGCGGGTACACCGTCGTCCCTAAGGGACTCCGGGGCCGCAGCGCGGACGGCACGGAGAAGTCGTTCAATGCACTCTGGGAGCGCAGGCAGGGCTGCAAGTTCAACGGGGCCTCGTACGTATCGCAACGCGGCGCATACGCGGTGTACACGCCCGAAGGGCGGGAGCAGACCCGCGAGAGCATCCGCTACTACCTCGGCAATGCCGCCATCATCCGCGAGGGATTGCGACGGGCGGGGCTGCGCGCCTCCGGCGGGGAGAACGCCCCGTACGTCTGGGCACAGACACCGGACGGCATGGACGACTGGGAGTTCTTCGACGCCCTGCTGAAGAAGGCGGGCATCGTCGTCACCCCCGGATCCGGCTTCGGCCAGGCCGGCAAGGGATATTTCAGGCTTACGTCGTTCGCCGACAGGGCAAGGACGATTGAAGCCATGGACAGGATGGAACACTGCATAAATGGACTTTAGTCACTGTTTCGAGGAGTTGCACGAGGAGTGCGGCGTATTGGGCATCTACGGAGTGGAGAAGGCCCCGCGGCATGCTTTCCTGGGGCTGCAGGCACTGCAGCACCGGGGCCAGCAGGCCTGCGGCATGGCCGTCACCGGCCCTGACGGAGGCCTGCTCGTCCACAAGGGCGCGGGGCTGGTCAAGGACGTTTTCCCGGAGAGCGCCCTCGCCGGACTTTCAGGCGACACCTGCATAGGCCACGTACGCTACCCCACCACCGAAGTTGGCGGAATGGAGAACATCCAGCCTTTCAGGATGAGTTGCAAGGCAGGGACTTTCGCCCTCGCCCACAACGGCAACATCGTCAATGCAGGCGGCATAAAGGCCAGGCTCGAGACGCTCGGACACCTGTTCCATTCCACTTCGGACAGCGAACTTTTCGCCCATCTGATAGGTATGGGGCCGAGGTCAAAGGGCTGGACCGCCAATATCATCTCGGCCGCAAACCAGCTCGACGGAGCATTCTCCACCGTCATCCTTGCGGACGGCGTAATTTATGCCTGCCGCGACAAATACGGATTCCGGCCGTTGTCAATAGGACGACTCGGAGGCGGCTACGTCGTAGCCAGCGAGACATGCGCCCTGAACGCCCTCAAGGCGGAATTCGTGCGGGATGTCGAGCCGGGCGAACTCATTTCCATAGGCCCTGACGGCCTGCGGAGCTTCCGCCACTCGCAGTCCGCAGGCAGGCGGATGTGCTCCATGGAGTACATCTATTTCGCCCGGCCAGACAGCGACATCGAAGGATGCGGCGTGCACGCATTCCGCAAGCGGACGGGCAGGCTCCTTTATGAGGAGCATCCCGTCCCGGCGGACATCGTCGTCAGCGTCCCCGAGTCGAGCATGAGTGCGGCCATCG
>JAFYZE010000216.1 GCA_017548805.1 Bacteroidales bacterium | reverse complement strand
TTGCGCTGACCGGTTTCATGGGTTGCGGCAAGAGCAGCGTCGGGAGGGAGCTCTCGGTGCTGCTGCGCATGCCGCTCGTCGACCTCGACAAGTATATCGTCGACAAGGCCGGGAAATCCATCGCCGACATTTTCGCCGAGCAGGGCGAAAAGGCCTTCCGCGACCTCGAATCCAAAGCGCTGGCTGAACTTCTTATGGGTCCGGGAAGTTCCTCCTCTGAAACGTCCTGCTCCGCAGGACCCCCCCCAAGCAAGCTTGGGTCCCCCCCTCTTATGTTGCCGAGGGTGGCACAGTTTCCGAGGGGGAACTTCCCGGACAAAAACATGGCTTCACACAACGACCTTATATTGTCACTGGGAGGAGGGACGATACTGAGGCCGGAGAATGCGGCGATGATCAAGGAGCACTGCACATGCATTTTCCTGAGGGCGACCGTGGAGACGCTGAAGCTGCACCTTGGCGGTGACCAGAGCCACCGGCCGCTGCTGAAGGACGGCGGCTTCGAGGCCATGCTGGCCGAGCGCACGCCGCTCTACACCGCCGCGGCCGATTTCATCATCGATATCGACAGCATATCACCCATGCAGACGGCTGGCATCATTGCCAACCTGATCACATAATGTTCTGATTTTTACGGATTTTTAACTATCTTTGTACCCGAACTTAAGATTCCCCGCAAATGAACATGAAAAACTTGTTCCTCTCGCTGGCCCTGATGACTATCTCTATCCTCACCTCCGCCCAGAACTGGGGCGGGAACCGTGGGGGCAACAACAACCAGGCTATGAACGCACTGCAGCAGCGCAACTGGAACCAGCAAGCTATTCTCACAGGAAACGTTTACCTTACGGACGACGACACCGGACAGCAGCCCGGCGCCGGCGTGACCGTCATCGTCGTGTCCGACAGGGGCGAGAATGAAAAGAAGGACACCACATTCGCTGTGAGCGGGGCCAACGGAACCTTCACCATCAGGAACCTCAGGCCGGGAAACGCCCAGGTCACATTCAGCATGCTCGGATACAAGGAGCAGACCAATTCCATCACACTCGTTTCCGGCCAGAACCGCGTGATTGCCAACCTTAACGCCGAGAACATCCTGCTCGAGGGAGCAGTGGTCAGGGACATCGCCAATCCCGTATCCATCAAGGAAGACACGATTGCGTTCCACGCGGCGGCAGTCAAGCTCAACGCGGGTGAGATGGCCATCGACATCCTTGAACAGATGCCAGGAGTGGAAGTGACCGACAACGGCGTGACCGTCCTCAACGAAGATGTCAGCACGGTATATATTGACGGCGCCTTGCTCTTCGGCGATGCGCCGATGGCGGCCCTGAACAATCTCCGGGCGGAGGAAGTGGTCACTATCAAATCTTACCAGGAGTACGAGAACAAGGACCCGCGCCACAAGATAAGCAAGAACGAAAGCAAGCGCAGGGTGCTGGACATCGAGACCAAGACCAAGCCCAACATGGTCACCAACGGCAATTTCCTCATCGGAGGAGGTTACGACACGGACACGACCTTCCATAAGTTCCGCTACACGGTCGGAGGTGACATCAATTTCTCGTCGGAGAAACTCCAGATGGAAGGATCCTTCAACCTGAACAACATCAACAACCGGAACAACCGCCGCAGGGGCAATACCTTCCGTTCCGCAGGCGGAGGAGGATCCGCCGACCTGAAGGCGCAGATGGCTTCCGTGAGCATCAACAGGAGATGGATGAGCTCCGAGGCCAGGAACTTCGTACTGGGAAGCATCGGAGCCTCGTACGAGTATAACAGCCGGTACAATGTCAGCGAGTCCAGGAGCGAAAGGATATATTTCCCCAACGACCAATACTATTACCGCAGGAATGCGACATCCTCCCTCTCGACTACGGACAACGGCAGCCATCGCTTCTCCGTGAACGCGAGGAAGGCCCTGGCGGACGGACAGGTCAGGGTCAATGCCACCCTCAACCTTACCGACAACGGCTCCACGTCCATCAGCAGCGACTACAACTATCAGGACGACCTGCCGAGGCAGGGCTCGTCATCATCGACCATACGCAACACCGACGGCATCTCATACAACATCGGCGGCAATATCAACAAGGGATTCAACAACAAGTTCAGGCTGGCCGGCTCGATGTCGATCAACAACTCGAAGAACGAAGGGATAAGCACGAAGGTCGACACCACCACCTCGACCATCACGGTCACGGTTCTCGACATCGATACCGGGACCGAGTCGAGGAGCATGAACGCGCAGGCGTCTGCGGCATATGAACTGAGCGAAAGGAGCACCATCGGCATTGCGTACGGCTACTCCAACAACAAGTCGAACACCGTACAATGGGCGTATGACGTCACCAATCCCGCCGCCAGTGTGATCGACAGCGTCAATACCTACAACAGGATCAACGACAACTACACCAATACCGTATCGGCAACATTCAGGACCACTTTCGCGAACGACGAGGTCATCCTCTCAGCCAATCTCGACTACAGGATGACGGGACTGAACCGCGGTGACGCATTCCCCGAGGAGGAGCCCATCTATTCCAGGACTTTCAGCGCTTTCATTCCTACGCTGCAGATAGGCAACAACTCCCAGATGAATCACTGGCAGTTCAACTGGAGCACATCCACCAACACTCCCTCGATCGACCAGTTGCGTCCCAGGGTGGACAACAGCAATCTATATTCGATTTCGGCTGGAAATCCTGACCTGAAGGCCAGCAAGTCCAATGCGTTCAGGTTCAACTACAGCACCGTGCTCGGCAAGGCCGCGCGCAACGCGCTTCTCGGCCAGTCCCTGGACGGGAACCGTCAGGGAGGTGGCTGGGGCATCAACTCCAACCTGACGACCTTCAGCATCAACGGATCGTTCTCGGCCGGAAAGGACCCCATCGTGAGCAGGCGCACCTACTACGCCAAGGAGACTTACCTGCCGAAGTACAACTATACCGTCCCGGCGCAGGCGTCCTTCACCAGCTATGAAAACGCATCCAGCAACTACAACGCCAACCTCTCGGTCAATTTCGGCTTCCCCATCAAGGCAATCGGATGCATTTTCAACACCGGTATCAACGGCAGCTGGGACAAGTCCCCTTCATATGTCAACGACGGGCTGATCTACACCCAGAACATGCGTCCGGGACTTTCGCTCGGCATCCGCAGCAATTTCTCGCGTGACATCCGCTTCAACATCAACGGAAACGGCTCTTACGTCCGCTCATGGAACAGCTCCGGCTCCAGCACCGAGTATTTCTCCGAGGCCATCAGGGCCGGATTCGAGCTCAACAATCTCTTCAAGGTCATGTACCTGGGAGGAAACTACACCAAGACCTTCATGCAGGGCGTGGAGTATGCCGCCGTCAACGACAACATCCTCGACCTCAACGGAGGTTTCAGGTTCGGTCCGAGGAACAACGTCGAACTCTCGTTCACTGTCCATGACCTTTTCAACAAGACTATGGGCTTCAGCACTTCCATGACTGACGACTATGTCAACAACAGGTGGACGCACAACTTCGGACGCTACGTGATGCTGACCCTGGCGTACAGGTTCAACAGCATGGGCGGCGGAACCGGAGGCGGCCCGGGAGGTCCTGGCGGTCCCAGAGGCGGACGCGGTGGATTCGGAGGTCCCGGAGGCGGTCGTGGCGGATTCGGAGGCCCCGGCGGAGGAGGCCCCGGACGGTTCAGATAATATCCTCGCGCTCGTGCATGTCCTTGATGCGGAGCTGGATATTGGTACTGCCCCTGTAATAATTCTCAACTATCGAATAGCAGACATCGAAAGGATTGCCGGCCTTGATGTAGTCGTAGAAATCCGACATGTTGAAGGCTATGGCCGGAATCTGGTGATAGGGCTGTGACTCCTGGAGCAGCTCTAGCTTGACGTGTACGCCGCCGGCGCCGACCTTGCGGGCATTGCCGTCGTCGTAGACATTTTCCGTAAGGAACAAAGGATTGTTGTTTCCCGGGCCGAAGGGCTGGAACTGCTTGAGGATGCGGAAGAACTTGGGAGTGATGCGGGCAAAGTCGAGCTTGGCGTCGATGGTGACGACGGGCGTGAGCATTTCCTCGGTAATCTTGCTGTCCACGAACGCATCTATGCGGGAGCTGAACTCGGCGAGGTTCTCCTCCTTGAGGGTGAGGCCGGCGGCATAGACATGGCCGCCGAAATTCTCAAGGAGGTCGGCGCAGCTCTCAATGGCTTCGTACAGGTCGAAGCCCTGGATGCTGCGCGCCGAGCCGGTGACGAAGCCGTTGGACTTGGTCAGCACGATCGTAGGCTTGTAGAAAGCTTCCACAAGACGTGAAGCCACGATACCGACGACACCCTTGTTCCATTTGGGGTTGTACACGACCGTGGCATTCTTCCATGCGAGGCATTCGCCTTTCTGGACCATCTCCAGGGCTTCCTGGGTGATCTCTCGGTCGATGCTCTTGCGGTCGTTGTTGTTCTCGTTGATCTTCTCACCTATCATCATGGCCTCGTCGATGCCGGTGGCCGTGAGGAGCTCGACCGCGAGGCGGCCGGTCTCCATGCGCCCGGCGGCATTGATGCGCGGACCGATCTTGAACACTATGTCATCGATGGTGATGTGCCCGAGCTCGAGCTTGGAGAGGTTGATCATGGCCAGAAGGCCCGCACGGGGCGCTTCGTTGAGCTGCCTAAGGCCGTAGTGCGCCAGGACGCGGTTCTCCCCCACCACGGAAACAAGGTCGGAAGCGATGCTGACTACGAGGTAGTCCAGCAGCGGGACCAGGGTCTCGAACGCCACTCCGTAACGCTGGGAATAGGCCTGGACAAGCTTGAATCCCACTCCGCAGCCCGACAGGTCGTCGAAGGGATAATGGCAGTCCTCACGCTTGGGATCGAGCACCGCGACTGCGGGCGGAAGCTCCGAATCGGGAAGGTGATGGTCGCAGATGATGAAATCAATGCCCCTGGACGCCGCATAGCGGGTCTTTTCGATGGCCTTGATACCGCAGTCAAGGGTGATGACAAGCGAGAATCCATTGTCAGCAGCCCAGTCGAGGCCCTTGATGGAGACTCCGTAGCCTTCGTCGTTGCGGTCGGGGATGTAGAAGTCCACCTGGTCGGTGAAACGCTTGATGAACGAATAGACGAGCGACACGGCAGTGGTGCCGTCGACGTCATAGTCGCCGTAGACGAGGATCTTCTCCTTGGAAACAATAGCCTTGCGGAGCCGCTCTACAGCGACATCCATGTCCTTCATGAGGAAGGGATCGTGCAGGTCGGAGAGCTGCGGGCGGAAGAATGAGCGGGTCTGCTCGAAGGTCTCGACGCCGCGCTTCACGAGAAGCTCGGCCAGCACCCTGTCGATGCCGACCTCCGTAGCGAGCCTGGACACCTTTTCGGCGTCAGCCTGCTCCATGACTATCCATTTGCACTCTCTGGCCATATTCGTTCAAAGTTACGGTTTTTTATTCAAGAACGGAATAAAATGTTCAAGAAAAATGCCGCCGATGGGTAAAAACCGAATTAAATATGCTATTTTTGTGGACTTTGAAAATCATCCATACATTATGAGCAATATAGAATACAGTGAGCAGGAAGTGCTGAGGAGGGAGTCCCTCGCCAAATTGAGAGAGTTGGGCATCGAGCCGTATCCGGCAGCGTTGTTCCCCGTCAACGAGACGGCGCAGAGCATCAAGGACCAGTACGACCCGGAGAAGGAGAACCTTCAGGACGTGTGCATCGCGGGACGCATCATGTCGCGCCGCATCATGGGCGCCGCATCGTTCATGGAGCTCCAGGACGAGACCGGACGCATGCAGGTGTATGTCAAGCGTGACGAGATCTGCCCCGGCGAGGACAAGACCATGTACAACACTGTGTTCAAGAAACTCCTCGACATCGGCGACATCGTCGGCATCAAGGGATTCGCGTTCATCACGCAGACCGGCCAGCTGTCGGTCCATGCCAAGGAGCTCACGCTGCTCAGCAAGTCGCTCAAGGTCCTCCCCATCGTGAAGACCGATGCGGACGGTACCGTGCATGACGGTTTCTCCGATCCGGAGCTCCGCTACCGTCAGCGCTACGTCGACCTGATCGTCAATCCGCAGGTGAAGGAAACCTTCATCAAGCGTGCGCAGATCGTCGCCACGATGCGCGAATATTTCAACGAGGCGGGCTGCCTCGAAGTTGAGACCCCTATCCTGCAGAGCATTCCCGGCGGCGCCACCGCACGTCCGTTCATCACCCACCACAATGCCCTGGATATCCCTCTATACCTCCGTATAGCCAATGAACTGTATCTCAAGCGCTTGATTGTTGGTGGATACAGCGGCGTGTACGAGTTCGCAAAGGATTTCCGCAACGAGGGTATGGACAAGACCCACAATCCCGAGTTCACCTGCATGGAGATCTACGTGGCCTACAAGGACTATATCTGGATGATGGAGTTCGTGGAGAAGATGCTGGAGAAGATCTCGCTCAAGGTCAACGGTACGACCGAGGTCATGATCGGCGGGCACAAGGTGGACTTCAAGCCGCCGTACCGCCGTCTCCCTATCCTCGACGCCATCAAGGAGTACGCCGGGGTCGACGTGTCCGGAATGGACGAGGACGAGCTCCGCGCCACCTGCAAGAAGCTCAACGTGGAGGTTGAGCCTTCGATGGGCAAGGGCAAGCTTATCGATGCGATCTTCGGCGAGTACGCCGAGAAGAATCTCATCGAGCCTACATACATCATCGACTATCCGGTGGAGATGTCCCCGCTGACCAAGCGTCATCGCACCAACCCCGCTCTCACCGAGCGTTTCGAGCTGTTCGTGTGCGGCAAGGAGCTGGCCAACGCTTATTCCGAGCTGAACGATCCGATCGACCAGCTGGAGAGGTTCGAGGAGCAGGCCAGGCTCAAGAGCAAGGGCGACGACGAGGCGATGTTCATCGACTATGACTTCGTAAGGGCTCTCGAGTACGGTATGCCGCCGACTTCGGGCCTCGGTATGGGCATTGACCGACTGACGATGTTCATGACCGGCCAGAGCACCATCCAGGATGTGCTGTTCTTCCCTCAGATGAAGCCTGAGAAGGCCGTGAAGAAAGAGGAGGAGAAGGAGCAGTGAGGGTCGAGTCGGTGACATCGGCGCAGAACCGCAAGGTCAAGACGCTTCTGGCGCTCCAGGAAAAAGCCCGCCTCCGCAAGGAGATGGGGCTTTTTGTCGTGGAGGGCCGCCGGGAGCTCGGGCACTGCGTACGCGCCGGGTTCGAGATCGACACTCTTTTTTATTGTCCGGATATCGTCGATTCGGGATTCCGTCCTTCGGGAGGCAGTCCCCTTCCAAACTTCGGACTTCGTCCTCATCCCTCCCAATCTGACGATTGGGCCCCTCCCGTTCACGAGGCCACGGGCGGCCACGGTTTGGCAGGAGACAGCCTCCCTACGACCGAAAGCCCGCTGCCGAACCTCCCAGAAGACAAGGACCTGACAACCATTCTGGAGAAGGCGGGGCAGATTGTGGAGGTGCCGAGGGAGCTGTACGAGAAGATCGCTTACCGTGGAGGGACAGAGGGGATGATCGCGGAGGTGAAAGTGAAGGAGAGGACGCTTGAGGGGCTGGAGATGAGGGAGAATCCTCTGGTGGTCGTGCTGGAGGGCGTGGAGAAACCGGGCAATATCGGGGCGGTGCTGAGGAGCGCGGATGCAGCCGGGGTTGATGCCGTGCTGATCTGCGATCCGTTGACCGACCTGTACAATCCCAACCTCATCCGGGCGAGCATCGGGGCGGTGTTCACCGTCCAGGTAGTCTGCTGCAATTCGGACGAAGCCATCAAGTGGCTTAAAGACAACAAGATAAACATCTATACGGCACAGTTGCAGGACTCGTCGTGGTACTACGATACGGACATGACGGGCGGCACGGCCATCGTAGTCGGGACAGAGGCCACGGGCCTCACCGACGGATGGCGCGAGGCCGCCGACGGCCATATCCGCATCCCGATGCTCGGGGAGCTCGACTCCCTCAACGCATCGGTATCCGCAGCCATCCTGCTGTTCGAAGCCGTCCGCCAGAGAAATGCCTGATTTCGGTCTCATAGGTCATCCCATAGAGCACTCGCAGAGCCCAAGGCTCTTCGAGGCCGCCTATCATGGAAAATACTGCTATGACCTCATCCATGGCCAGTACTTCGAAGAGTCATACGCCAAGTTCCTTAAGGGTTACAAGGCCGTCAACGTGACGGCTCCGTTCAAGGAGAAGGCATACGATAAGGCCGACATCGTCTCGGGGCCGGTGGCGCTGACAGGGGCGGCAAACATCCTCGTCAAGACACCTAAAGGTGTCAGCGCGTACAATTCCGATTTCACAGGAGTTATACTCACAGTGGCCGAGGCACTGTTCCCGGGCATCATCCGCGAATTCTACGGCACTTTCGGCAGCCAGGCGCACATCAAGATCCATCAATTCGTGCGGGCGCAGCTCTCGGAGCGTTACGGCCGCAGGCCGGCGGCGCTCGTCGCGGGCCTCGGCGGAGCCGGCAAGGCCGCGGCCCTCGCCGCGGCGGAATGCGGCTTTGCCACGGCCGTGATGAACCGCACCGCCGCCAAGGCGGAAAAGTTCATCGAGGGCCTGCCCGAGTATGGATTCCGCGTAGCGGACATCCGCGACTTCCGCAGGGAACTCCGCGCCTCGGACTTCATCGTGTATGCGCTTCCCATGGCGCTGGATTCATTTGCGAAGCTGGATGCAGAGGATTTCTCCTCCAAGCCACTCGTGCTCGAGGCCAATTACCGCGACCCCGCCTTCTCGGGGCTGCTGCGCGCCCGGATGCTCGACGCCGGGGCAAAATATTTACCCGGAAACCTCTGGCTTGTGAACCAGGCGGTGTCCGGGTATTCAGTAATGACAGGGGAAGCCCCTGACATCGATTCACTTATATCCCTC
>JAFYZE010000215.1 GCA_017548805.1 Bacteroidales bacterium | reverse complement strand
GGACAGCGTGCTGAAACTGGGAACTTTCCAGGGGTCTGACGAGACCGTTAGCTTCGTGGAAAGGGTTCTCTCCCTCTACGGGGATTTCAAGAAGATAATGCCCTGACGCCTACTGGGTACGGACGGTCACGGCGGGATCGACCTTCGAGATGAAGCGGGTGGGGATCAGGAGAAGGAGCATGATCACCAAGTAAGCGAGCGCATCCGCGAGGAGTATCATCGAAAGGTTGACCTTCAGGGGCACATAAGAGATGAAATAATTGTCCGGATTGAGTTTCAGGACATGGGTAGCGCCCTGCACCGCACACAGGGCGAGTGCTATGGCGTTGCCTATGAGCATCCCCTTGAGGACGAGGTTGGACGACACGCGCAGGAAGACGGACGAGATGTGCCTGTCCGTCATACCCATGGCCTTGAGCGTGCCGATGGTGGGAATGTTGCGGAAAAGGAGTATCAGGAGGCCCGAGATCATGTTGAAGCCGGCCACCACGGTCATGAGGATCAGCACGGCGAGGGCGTTGAAGTCTATGAGGTTGAGCCAGTCGAACAGCTGGGGATACTTGTCCAGCAGGGACGAGGCGACGAGCACGTCGTCATCGTCTCCGGCATGCAGCAGCGCTATCGTGCCTATCTCGTCTGTCTTGGCCTTCATCATGGAGGACTGTCTCCAGGAATCGTCGAGAGTGACCTCCAGGGCGGACACCTCACCCTCTTCCCAGCCGTTCAGGCGGCGCATGTCCTCGATCGTTGCCAGCACTACGAGGTTTTCGTCGGCATGGACGGGCATGCGGTAGACCGAACGGATGTTGAACCTGCGCGCCTTGACGCGCTCCCCGACGAAATAGGCCTGGAGGTCGTCGCCCTCTCCCAGTTCAAGCATGTCGGCGAGGCGGTCCGGGATGCTGATGCCCAGCCCGGCAAGGGAATCCTGAGCGGGAATGCCCTTGAAGATCACCCCGTGTATGATGTCGTCCTTCCTGACTATGCCGGCACGGTAGATGACCGGGGTCACCTCCCGCACCCCCGGCGAGGCCTTTATCTCGGCCAGGCTGGGCGGCTCGGAAGACACGGGAGACTCCTCCCCTATGTAATTCATGTCCGCCGGCGTGAGCTGGATGTCGCCGCTGACGGACGCGATGCCGCTGCGTATCTCCCGGCGGAAGCCGGAGGACACGGAGACGGCAATGATCATTACGAGGAAGGAGATTGCGATGGAGACCATCGCAATCTTCCCCTCGAAACGGAGTTTCCTTGCTATGAATGAAGGTGCGTTCACTACCAGATGTGCACGCGCTCGGACTCGGGACGGAACATCGGGTCGCCCTCCTTGATGCCGAAGGCGTCGAAGAAGTAGCCGAAGTTGCGCAGGGTCACGTTGACGCGGTTGTCGCCCAGGGAGTGGACGTCAAGCTTGGTCAGGCGGGCACGCTCCTCGTCGGTGATGTTCTGCGCCCAGACGTGGGCGTAGCCGAGGAAGAAGCGCTGGGCGGCGGTGAAGCCGTCGATGGGCTTGGGCTCGACGCCGCCGAGGGCGTTGTGAAGCGCCGTCCAGGCGATGCTGACGCCGCCGTGGTCGGCGATGTTCTCACCGAGGGTCAGCTCGCCGTTGGCCTTGACACCGGGCAGGACCTCCACCTCGCTGTACTGGTCGACGAGAACCTTGGTCTTCTCCACGAAAGCGGCGCGGTCCTCTTCGGTCCACCAGTTGTTCATGTTGCCGTCCTTGTCGAACAGACTGCCCTGGTCGTCGAAGCCGTGGGTCATCTCATGGCCGATGACCACGCCGATGGCGCCGTAGTTGACGGCGTCGTCAGCATCCGCGTTGAAGAACGGGGGCTGAAGGATGGCGGCCGGGAAGCAGATCTCGTTGGTCGTGGGATTGTAGTAGGCGTTGACCGTCTGGGGAGTCATGCCCCACTCGGTCGGGTCGGTGGGCTTGCCAAGTTTGGAAAGGTTGTCCTGCACATACCATGCGCTGGCGGCGCGGAGGTTCTCGTAGTAGCTGAGCTCGGGATCCACGTTCATGGAGCTGTAGTCCTTCCACTTGTCGGGATAGCCGATCTTGACGGTGAAGTTCTCCAGTTTCTCGCGTGCCTTGGCCTTGGTCTCGTCAGACATCCACTCCAGCTCGTCGATGTGCTGGCCCAAGGATACCTGGAGGTTCTTGACAAGCTCGAGCATCCTCTGCTTGGAGGACTCGGGGAAGAACTTGGCGACGTACATCTGGCCGACAGCCTCGCCGAGGATGCTGTTCGGCACGCTCATGGCACGCTTCCAGCGCGGCTTCTGCTCAGTGATACCGCTCATCTGGGTGCTGTAGAAGTCGAAGTTGGCGGCATAGAAATCATCGGAGAGCGAGCTCGCGGCTCCGTTGATCAGCTGCGCTGCGACATAGTCCTTGAGAACTTCGAGAGGGGTGTCCTTGAAGAGTTTGCTGAAGCCCTCGAAGAAAGAAGGCTGCTCCACGATGACCTTATCCATCTCGGGAAGACCCATCGCGGCTGCAAAGCCCTTGAAGTCGAAGCCGGGATATGCCTTGTAGATATCGGCGGAGCTCATGGGGTTGTAGAGCTTCTGGATGTCGCGGTTCTGGACGCTGGTCCAGGAGAACTCTGCCAGGCGGTCCTCGACGCCGGCTGCGTTGGCAGCGCGCTCTGCGCTCCTGTCAAGGCCGGCGAGAGCGAAGAACTTCCCAAGCATAGCCTCATAGCCCTTGCGGAGTTCGGCGTTGGCGGGATCGACATAATAGTCGCGGTCACCCATGCCGAGGCCGCCCTGGCCAAGGTAGAATATCTGGGTCTTGCTGTCCATGAGGTCGGCGTCGACGCCACCGCCGAAGAAGCCGCCCTCGCCAACGAGGTTCATCTTGCCGAGGTGAGAGGCGAGAGCCGCCTTGTCCTCAATGGCGTAGATCTCGTCAAGATACTTCTTCAGAGGGGCCGCTCCCTCCGCGTTCAGGCGGGTGGAGTCGAGGCCCTGCTTGTACAGGTCGACGATTTTCTGGTCAATGCTGCCCGGCTCCGGATTCATGGTGGTCATCTCGGAGAAGAGGGCGTTGAGGTCCTCGACGTTGCGCTCGCGCAGCATGTCGAAGGAGCCGTAACGGGCATACTCGGGCTTGAGGGGGTTGTTCTTGATCCAACCGCCGTTGGCGTACATGTAGAAATTGTCGCCGGGCTTCACGGAAGTGTCCAAGTCGGCGGGATTAATGGCCGGAACGCCTGCCTGCTTCTGCGAGCAGGAGGCGAGTACCATCAGAGGGATGAACATAAGGATAATCTTTTTCATTGTTATTGATGATTTGGTTTACTTTTTCTTTTCATTCAAAGCCTGGAGGCGGGCCTGCGCCGCGGCCTTTTCGGCATCGTCAGCCCCATACTTCGCCAGCATGGGCAGATACTTCTTCTCGAGCTTGACGTTGTTGTCGCGCCTTGCCATCAGGACGCTGTTCTTGATGGCGGTATAGTCGGAAGGATCGATCTTGAGCACCTTGTCATAATACTTGCGGGCAGTCTTGTTGTCCTTGCGCGCCACAAAATAGTATGTCCCGAGGTTGGACATGAACAAGGTGTTCTTCGGATCGTACTTGAGCATCTTCTCCGAGAGTGCGCGGAACGACTCGAAAGAACCCGGACTGCCGATGGTATAGAAGCTCGCGCAATACTCCTGGATGCCGGACTTGAAGACATCCGCATCCGCCGCCTCGTCGCCGTACTTCCACGAGGGATGCGAGGTGCCGTCATAGTCGATCAGGGCCGAAAGGACGGCTGTAGCCATGTCCGGGCTTTCCTTCTCATATGCGACGAGCGAAGTGACCTTGGCAAAACGCAGGTCGAGCCGGTCGGGATAGACTTTGACCGCCTTGTCGATGGCCGATGACGCCATGGCGAAAAGCGAATCCTCGAAGAAAGTCTCCTCGAAATAGTTCACGTCCACGCCGAGCGAGTCCTTCAGGACCAGCGCGGGCCTGGCGCCCATAAAACGGTCCTGACGCTTGATGACCATCTGCGTGGACTGGGACTTGTCCAGATAATAGTTGAAACGGGCGACCAGCATGTCCGGATCCTCCGGAAAAGCCTTCTCCCACCTGTCGAGCAGGGTTTCCACCCCGACGCCGGAATAGCCGACGCGCTTCACGAGGGCGTCATACCGGGACACGAAAGCCTCGGAAGTGTCCTGTGCGCGAAGCGACATGCAGGCGCAGGCGGCCATGAGGAGGACCAACAGTTTCTTTTTCATACGATATCCATTCTGATGCGGCGGGATTGTGGGTGGAGGTTGTTGCACCTCCGGCCGAGATTCTTGACGAATCCCAGCGGAACGCCGCGGTAAGTGATCACATTGTAACCGAGGGGCGCGCCTTCCAGCGCGATGGTGTCGCGATGGAGGAAACGCAGGCCGGTCTGCTTGTCGACCGGAGCCGCGGGATAGCGGGAGCGGTCGAAGGAGATGCTGAGCGCCCAGTCCGGGTTCGGGACGAAGTCCTTTCCCTTCCACTCCCCTTCGGAAACGCCCATGCGAAGAGGCCTGAAGCGTTTGAGTTCATCCATCGACGCTTCGACGGAAAGCCTTGAAGCGGAAGGACCGTCATTCTTAATCATCGCTCCCACCCACTGGCCTTCGCCCGGAACCTCGCCAGGAACCAGCATGTGCCCGTGACGGGTGGTACGCACGCCGAAAGGATTGTCCGGAGGAATGATCTCCCCTCCCAGTTCGCCTGCGGCCCATTCGAGGTTCGCATCGTTCTCGGCATCCTCGAAGGTGCAGGTCGAGTACAGCAACGCGCCACCGTCCCGCAGCGCGGGCCATACATCCGCGAGGATGCGTTTCTGCCTCGCGGCGCAAAGCTCCACCGTCTCCGGCGACCAGTCTTCCACGGCCTTCACGTCCTTGCGGAACATGCCCTCCCCCGAACAGGGGACGTCGGCGAGTATGATGTCAAAGAATCCCGGCAGCGAAGCGAAAGCCTTCGGATCCACCGAGGTCACCACTACGCGGGGATCGCCCCAGACTGCGACGTTGTCCGAGAGGATGGAAGCCCTCTGGCGCATCACTTCGTTGGAAACAAGCAAGAAGTCGTCACCGCAGGCCTCGCGCAGCGATGCAGCGAGGTCGGTGGTCTTGCCGCCGGGCGCCGCGCACAGGTCGAGCACCCGGAGCAGACGCTCCGGAAACCTCTCCAGCAGGCGGCGGAACACCCATCCGGCGAACATCGCCGAACTGTCCTGGACATAATAGGCTCCCGCGTGGAACAACGGGTGTAGGGTAAATACCGGCCTTGAAGCAAGGATGTACCCGTACGGGCTCCAGGGGACACCGGAACAGCCTTCAAGGATGGTCAGCGTGCCGCTTTCCACCTGCTTGAAGGGGTTGAGACGGACCGACACCGAAGACTCGCCGGCCATGGCCTCGACGGCCCTGGCGGCATCCGCGCTTCCGAGAACAGACTCGAGCGAGGAAACGAACTCCGGCGGGAACTGGCTCATATCTAAAAGTTGAAAGGACTGCCACGGAAAGTGGAAGGATCGAAACCCTCGGGCATGACACCGTTGGAAATGTCCACGAGCGAGTCGACGACCTTGTCGAGACCCTCGCGGACCTTGCCTCCGATCAACATCTTCATCATCAGGTTCAGTTCTGCCTGAACCTCGATGTAGAACTCGGTCTGTCCCTGGACTCCCGTGGGATCGAAATGGAACTCGACTTGGAAAGCGAATGGAGCGCCGTAGTCAACCAGGGTAATCTTGGAATAAGGCTGGCGCTCATACACCTTCACGCCGATGCTGTATCCCTGCACGTTGGCCTGCAGGGTGTCGAAATCTGCCGTCACGCCCTCACGCTTGTCCTCGGGCAGCATCTGCACGAAGTTGCGCATGTCGGTGAAAACCATATATAGATCGAAAGGAGGCCGGGACACGATCCCGTGCTTGCTGTCAAACTTCGATGTCATATTTCTTTTAATTTGCTAAATTTGCATTGCAAAATGCAAAGATAACAATTTTTACAAGGATTGTGACGCACAGGATCTACTTCGAGAAGCGATGCATAGTCATCTGCCCGCCGGACGACGCCGCCCTGGCGGATCCCAACGCAGTCGAAT
>JAFYZE010000214.1 GCA_017548805.1 Bacteroidales bacterium | reverse complement strand
TTCGCCGCGCGGACGGTCGGTGCGCTCGTAGGTATGGGCGCCGAAGAAGTCGCGCTGCGCCTGGAGCATGTTGGCGGGCAGGCGCGAGCAGCGGTAACCGTCGTAATATTCCAGGCCGGCGGTCATGCAGGGAGCGGGGATGCCGTTCTGCATGGCCGTGCAAAGGACATTGCGCCAGCCCTGCTGGGCCTCGGCAAGCTTGCCGCTGAAATAGGGGTCGAGCAGTATATTGGCAATGTCGGGATTCTTGTCGAAAGCCTCCTTGATGCGGCCGAGGAACACACTGCGGATGATGCAGCCGCCGCGCCACATAAGGGCGATACCGCCATAGTTGAGGTTCCAGCCGTACTCCTTGGCGGCGGCGCGCATAAGCGCGTAGCCCTGGGCGTAGGACACGACCTTGGCGGCGAAAAGGGCCTTGCGCAGGTCCTCGAGGAAGGCCGCACGGTCGCCGGTGAACTTCGCGGGCCTGGGCCCTTCAAGAATTTCAGATGCGGCGACGCGCTCCTCCTTCTGGGCGGAGAGGCAGCGTGCGAACACGGATTCGCCGATTAGCGTGAGCGGAACGCCCTGGTCGAGGGCTGAGACCGCCGTCCATTTGCCGGTGCCTTTCTGGCCGGCGGTGTCGAGGATGTAGTCCAGCACATAGCGGCCGTCCTCGTCCTTCTTGGCAAGGATGTCGCGCGTGATCTCTATGAGGTAGGAGTCAAGGTCGCCCTTGTTCCATTCGGCAAAGGTCTGATGCATCTCCTCGTTGCTCATGCCGAGGATGTCCTTCATGATCTGGTAGCACTCGCAGATGAGCTGGATGTCGCCGTACTCGATGCCGTTGTGGACCATCTTGACGAAATGTCCGGCGCCGCCTTCGCCCACCCAGTCGCAGCAGGGAGAACCGTCAGCGACCTTGGCGCAGATGCCCTGGAAGATGGGCTTGACATACGGCCATGCGGCCGGGGATCCGCCGGGCATCATGGAAGGGCCCTTCAAGGCTCCTTCCTCGCCTCCGGACACACCCGTGCCGATGTACAGGAGGCCCTTGCTCTCCACATACTCGGTACGGCGGGCGGTATCGGGGAAATGCGTGTTGCCGCCGTCGATGATGATGTCGCCGGGCGAAAGCACAGGGATAAGCTTGTCGATGAAGGCATCGACGGCGGCCCCGGCCTTGACCATCAGGAAGACCTTGCGCGGCGCCTTGAGCGAAGCCACGAAATCCTCGAGGGAATGGGCTCCGTAGATGTTCAGGCCCTTGCCGCGACCCTCCATGAACTTGTCGACCTTCTCTACGGTGCGGTTGAACACGCTGACGCGGAAGCCCTTGCTCTCCATGTTCAGCACGAGGTTCTCGCCCATCACGGCGAGACCGATCAGTCCGATATCGGATAACTCTTTCATATAGCGAGATTTACTTTGAATCCTAACATTTCCAGGCGGAACGCGATGTCCGGGGTGCCGTGCAGGAGCGTCAGCGTGAACGCGGACGGCTCCCTGCGCACCCAGTAGTCACCGCGCAGGCGCTCGAAGGAGCCGGGCGCGGCGCGCAGTGCGTCGCTGTCGCGGCGCACGTCGTAAGTGTGCAGGACGGCCTCGGAGAGGACCTCCTGCGCGGTCTTGCCTGCGGCGTCGACCGTGAACTCCAGCGCCTGCTCCGGTGCGGGGATGCCCGAAGCGGTCCAGTCCGCGAGGGGCAGCCCGAGCTGCGAGGCGAGGTAGCGGACACTCATCGTCGTACCGTTGGCCTTGCCGTCCGCGCTGTAGCCGGCGATATGCGGTGTAGCGATGTCCAGAAGGGCTATGAGTTCCCTGTCAAGCTCCGGCTCGCCTTCCCAGACATCGAGCACGGCAGCCTTCAAGGCCCGGTGCCGTAGCGCGTCCTTCAAGGCGGCGTTATCCACGACGGGGCCGCGGGAGGAGTTGACGAGTATCTGCGAAGGCTGCATGCGCGCCAGGCGGGCGGCGTCGAACAGATGCCATGTGGCATCCTCGCCGCCACGCGTCAGCGGTACATGCACCGTGACAATGTCACTTTCGGCGAGGAGCGTGTCGAGGTCGGTAAAGGCCTCAGGACCTTCAGCGCGGGCACGCGGCGGATCGTTGAGCAGAACCCGCATGCCATAGGCGCGGCCTACTTCGGCGACCTTGGAGCCTACGTTGCCGACCCCCACGACGCCGAGCGTGAGGGTGTCGAGCTTCAGGCCGTGGCGCTGCGCCAATACGGCCAGCACAGACGAGATGTACTGCTTGACGGACCATGAATTGCAACCGGGGGCATTGCTCCACGCAATCCCGTGGGCCTCGCACCATGTTGTGTCGATATGATCAAAACCGATCGTAGCCGTGGCTATGGCCCGGACACGGGACCCTTCCAGCAGGGAGGCGTCGCAGCGCGTGCGAGTGCGTGTCACGACAGCATCGGCATCCTTCACCACCTCCGGAGTCGTTTCCGCTCCGGGCAGATACACCACCTCCGCGTAGGGCTCCAGGGCCCCGCGCAGGAACGGTATCTTGTTGTCGCAGACTATCTTCATGCTCAGTCCTTGAACCTGTCCGGATGGGCCCACAGGCCCAGTGCCGGATTGGATATATAATAAACTTCCTCTTCCCCGACGGTATTCCAGCCGTCCTTGAGGGAAGGGACATCGTATCTTTCCATCATTTCGCCGAGAGGCGCATAGTCGAATCCTACACCCTCTATCTCCTCGCGGGTCATGCCCTCACCGGAGCAATAAGTGATGCGGAACCGGCCCTCCGACGAGCCGTGGATGAGGTGAGCCGGCGCGCTGAGGTTATCCTGCAACTCTCGGTTCTCCCGCGTCGCCTCCAGCGTGTGTGGCGTGCCCTTGTAGCCGTACCGCCGGATCAGCGCGTCGATGGCCGGGTCCTCGCCGAACTCCCTGAGTCCGGGGGCGAGGACTATCAGCTCAGCGCCGTCCGCAAGGGCCATGCGGGTGCGGTAGATGGCTTTGTTGCCAAGCCAGGTGCTCTTGAATTCGTCGGGGTCCAGCCAGACGATGCATTTCTGCAGTGGCCTGTCCACCATGATGAAATTGGTTTCGAGAGAAAGCTCCGCCGCCCGGCGGAAACACTCGAAGTCGTCTCCGACGAAAAGCCCCTTCATGACCATCCCGCCAGTCTCCGCATCCTTGGCCATGACCGTAAGGACATAGACTATAGGCAGTTGCGGGATGAAATGCGTACGGGCGTACTCCATCACGTCGCGCACCGGGCTCTTGGCCCGGCCCATGATGCGCTCCATACCGTAGGTGGCGCCGAGATAATGGCTCCTGTTGATACCGGCGCTGCCGCCGACGCCTACGAAGATGTTCTTGGTATAATTGGCCATGCCGATGACCTCGTGCGGAACTACCTGTCCGATGGACAGGATGAGGTCGAACGAAGGGCCGAGAAGGAGTTTGTTCACCTGGGCGGGCCAGGCATAGTCCACCCGGCCTTCGGAGACTTCACGGACATACTCGGCGGGGACCTCCCCCACCGTCACGACGTCATTGCGCCAGTCGTGGACGCGGAACCTGTCCCGCGGCACACGGCCGAACATAGCGGATATCTGTCCGTCCGTCATGGGAGAATGCGTACCCAGTGCCGGCATCACGTCGGTCAGGGCATCGCCATAAAAGTCGTAAGCCATCTCCGTGAGCGGACCGGCGTACGAGTTGAAACGGGTGAAATCCGGAGGTATGGCCAGGACGCGCTTCTTGGGTCCCAAGGCGCGGAAAACGCCGCAGAGGGCCTCACGGGCCTCCTCCGGCGTAATGCTTCCCTGCCTGGATCCTCGCGCGTAATAAAGCATGGGGCTATCTCTTTACGCGGGCATTGCCCTTCCATGCGCTCCAGACCTGCTCCTCATCGGCGGGCTGGACATAGTCTGTCATGAATGTCGTGGCGAGAGCGCCCGTGGCCCAGCCGAACTGTATCCATTTTTCGCTCTCCCAACCACGCAGTATGCCGTAGAGAAGGCCTCCCACGAAGCCGTCACCGCCTCCGATGCGGTCCAGCACATGTATCTCACGGGGCTCGACCACATGCCACTCGTCGCCGGCGAGCATGATGGCTCCCCAGTTGTGGCTGTTGGTGTTGTTGACCTGCCTGAGCGTGGTGGCAAACACCTGTGCTCCGGGGTACTGTGAACGCACACGGCCGATCATTTCCTTGAATCCGCCGATCTTGGCCGCGATGTCCTTGCCGCCGGCCTCCGGGCCTTCGATGCCCAGGCAAAGCTGGAAATCCTCCTCGTTGCCGATGAGGATGTCGGCCACAGAACAAATCTCGGTGAAAATGTCGTGCAGCTCCTGCTCCCTCCCCGCCCAGAAGGAGGCGCGGAAGTTGAGGTCGAAGCTGATGCGCGTGCCGTAACGCTTGGCTGCGCGGGCAATCTCAAGGCAGAAACGCCCCGTCTCGGGGCTGAGAGCAGCGATGAGGCCGGAGAGATGCACGATCTGCACGCCCTCCTCGCCGAAGATACGGTCAAGGTCGAAATCCTTGACATTCAGCGTTCGGCCGACCTCGCCGGCGCGGTCGTTCCAGACGCGCGGCCCGCGCACTCCGTAGCCACTGTCGGCGATGTTGATCTGGTGCCGGTAGCCCCAGGGGCCTCCCTGGGGCACTTCCGGTCCTTCGAAGTCCATCCCGCGGGAACGGAGGTTGGACTTGATGAACGCTGCGAACGGACTGTCCTTGACGAAGGTCGTAAGGACCTTGACAGGGAGACCGAGATACGACGAGATGCTCGCGACGTTGGTCTCTGCGCTGGTGGCGTAGAGATGGAGGATGTCGCTGCACTGTACCGGCTGTCCGTTCTCGGGGGTGACACGGAGGCCCATGCTGGTCGGGACGAGAAGGGCGTACCTGCACCCCTGCTTGAGTTTGAGTTCCATTATATGTTGTGTTGTGTTAAGGTTATCTTGACACCCTGCCGGAGCCGTCTCCCTTCATCAGATTCTCCACTTCGGCCACCGTGACCTGGTTGAAGTCCCCGAATATGGTATGCTTGAGACAGGAAGCCGCAACGGCGAAGTTGAGCGCGCGCTGGTCGTCGCCCTTGAAATTCAGGAGTCCGTAAATTAGGCCGCCCATGAATGAGTCGCCGCCGCCGACACGGTCCACAATGTGGGTGATGTCGTAACGCGGGGACTCGTAAAGTTTGCTGCCGTCAAACAGCACTCCGCCCCAGGTGTTGTGGTTGGCGTTGATGGAGCCGCGGAGCGTGATGATGACTTTCTTAGCACGCGGGAAGCGGGCCATCAACTGCTCGGCCACACTGCGGAAGCGGCCCTGGTCGATGGAGCCTGCTGTGGAGGTGACGTCGAAGCCCTCGGGCTTGATGCCGAACACCTTGTCGGCATCCTCCTCGTTGCCGAGGATGATGTCGCAGCCCTCAACGAGGGCGGGCATCACCTCGGAAGCCTTCTTGCCGTATTTCCAGAGGTTCTTGCGGTAATTGAGGTCGCAACTGACGGTCAGGCCGAGACGGTTCGCGGCGCGGACCGCCTCAAGGCAGACGTCCGCTGCGCCCTGGCTGAGAGCCGGCGTGATACCGGTCCAGTGGAACCACTCCGCCCCTTCCAAGACCTTGTCCCAGTCTACCATGCCCGGCTCGATGGTGGCGATGGACGAGCCGGCACGGTCGTAGACGACCTTGCTCGGCCGCGCCACGGCGCCGGTCTCGAGGAAATAGATCCCCAGACGGTCGCCGCCTGTGATGCAACTGCCAGTATCGACCCCGTACGAACGAAGGTCGCGGATGCAGCTGCGGGCTATGTCGTTGTCAGGGAAGCGGGTGACGAACCCGACATCCACGCCGTAATTGGCAAGGGAGACGGCCACATTGGCCTCTCCGCCGCCGAATGTGGCGTCAAACTGCCTGGCCTGCGAGAACCTCAGGTACCCCGGAGTGGAGAGCCTGAGCATGATCTCACCGAAAGTGATTACCTTGGGCATATTGGTCATTTTTGTGTTCCGAAGGCAAATGTAAGTATTTTTTCGTAATTTCCGTGCTCGTTCACGGAAAGTTTGCAAAAAAGCATTATATTTGTTTCGGATTATTCTGAGAGCTATGGACAAGAACGGAAAAGTCACCATCATCGACGTAGCCAGGAAGGCTGGTGTCTCAAAAGGCACGGTGGACCGTGTCGTGCACAACAGGGGCGAAGTGTCCAGGAAGAGTGCGGAGAAAGTCAGGAAGGCTATCGAAGAGCTGCAGTACAGGCCCAACCTTTACGCTTCAGTACTCGCCACGAGGAAAGCGTACATGATCGCCTGCCTCCTCCCGGCATTCTCCAAGGGAGAGTTCTGGGAGAACATGCATGCGGGATTCCTCCGCGGCGGAGAGTCCGTCGCCACCCTCAACGTGGTCACGCGTGTGTTCCTGTACGACCAGTACGACCCCGAGTCCTTCCATGCCGCAGCGGCGGAAATGCTGGCCTCGGACCCCTCCGGAGTGATCATGCAGCCGCTCTTCAAGAACGAGACGCTCGAGCTTGCGAGACAGCTCAAGGAACTCGGCATCCCCTATGTCTACGTCGACACCAGGCTCGAGGATCCCGGTTATTTCGCCTATTACGGCATGCCCATGTACAAGAGCGGCCGCCTGTGCGCCCTTATGCTAACCGAAAGGCTTGATCCCGAGGAAGTCAAGGATTTGGTCATCGTCCGCATCACGCGCGACAAGTCACGGCGTTCGGACCCGACGATGGAGCGCCGTTCGGGGTTCAACGATTTCATAGACGAGCATTTCCCGGAGTGCAAGGTGCATCAGGTATTCATAGACCCGAACAGGCCGGAGTCCATTCCGGCCACCCTGGACGCCTTCGAGGCCGAGCATCCCGGCATGAAGCTGGTGGTGATGTTCAACTCGCGAATCCATCTCATCACCGACTGGCTGGCAGCTCATCCGGTGGAGGGACGCCGGGTCATCGGTTTCGACAATCTGGAGAAGAACCTCGACGCAGTCCGCAACGACATAGTCTCGATCCTCATAACCGAGCATGTCGAGGACCAGACCTTCAAGGCAGTGACAGCCCTGTCAAGCTATATACTGATGCACAAGAGCATCCCCATGCGCGACAACTACATGCACATGGACATTCTCACAAAGTACAATCTGGAGTATTATTAGTTCCCCTCCCAAAAGAATCAGCGGACATCGAAAGACGCCGTGGCGCGGAAGGGCTCTCCTGCTGAGGACAAGCCCTCCACCACTACGCGGAAGCGGCCTTTGTAGGCGGGCAGGACGCAGTCCAAACTGACCGATCCGCCGGCTTCCGCGTTCACCAGGGGCTCCCACAACACCGTCTGGCGATAGTCGGGATAGTCCTTGCCGACCCCTTTGCAGGTATACGCAGCCGGATATGCGGCTCCCTGGAAATCAAGTATACGGACATTGTCCGGGAAGCTCACTGAAGGAAGGTTCTGTTTGTAAGTGACGAAGTTGGCTACTCCGCTGTAGCCGCGTGTCCCGATGAAATAGGTATACGGATAGATATTGACCGTCTCCACGAGAAGAGGATCGTACTTGTAGATGGTCTCGTGATCGAATACAGGCACTCCGTCCACCATCATCAGTGACGATCCGCGTGAGAAATACATTGTACGCCAGGAGTCCTGAAGGCGCACCTGAAGGTCGCGGCGGCCCTGCGCATCCCTGCGGGCGCGCAGTTCGGTGATGAATTCCGTGATGCACTCCTCCATCAAGGGAAGCCTGGTGTAGTCGTCAAGCACGTAAGTGATGCCCTCACCTCCGAAAAGGAGGTTGTCGCGCACCGGCAGGTACTCGAAGAGGGTGTCGGCATCGAACATCTTCTCGATCTGCATGGCGATGCTGCGCTCCCTCAGGCGGTCGGCCATGGACTGGCTCAGTCGCAGTTTCGGAACATCACTTACCGTAACGTCCACGAACGGGCTTTCGATCTCCAGATGGGCCCTGGAGGTACTTTCAAGGCCCTCAATCTGGCAGACAAGGTCTTTCTGCCCGTAGAAATTGTTGGTAAAGAATGTTGCAGAGCCGTCTCCGGCGACCTGACAGGAATAGGTGTCCGATCGGTCCCCGGGAACGGAAATGAAAGCGAACTTTCCTTCAAGCCCGGACAAGTCCGCAGGGTCCGCTCCGGCCACGTGACCGTACACGATTTCCCCGTCATACTCCGGGATGCGGCGGTCGGTGAAACTAAGCTTCGAAACGTCAATCCTCGTGACGAACGAACGGATGTCAGAGGCTTCAGGCAGGCTGAAACCGTCATCGTGATAGACGGAGACGCTCAAGGTGGCGTCCCGGCCGAAACCGGAGATACGCAACGGGACGACGCCCCCTTCGGGGGCTCCCGCTGCGATGCGCAGGGCTGAGGCCGGCTCCGCCGGCGCGCCCGGGAGGTCATCCACGATTTCCACCCCTTCCGCCACACGGTCAGCAGTGAACGTATTGAACACCGACACGAGTTTCGAACCGGCGAGATAGTCGAATCCGTCCTCGTTGACATTCTGGGCTGTATATGCGAACAGGCGGTAATTGCCAGTGGGGGCGTTGGCCGGAATCTCAACGAAACCGGCACCGCGACCGTTCCTGAGGGCGATCTTTGCCGTCTGGAGCAGCCCGTCGACAGACCGCAGTTCCACATAGGCAATGCTGCTGAAGCCGGAAAGCCCGCCTGTAGCAGCATCTACGCAGAAAGCTGAGCACCAGATGCGGTCGCCAGCCACATAACAGTCCCTATCCGTAGACAGGTAGGTACGTTCCACCAGATGGTCCGCGCCGAAAGCCGAAAGCATCAGGGTGCAAAGGATGATTATGGAGAAAAACAGCTTTTTCATAATGAATCCTCCCGCTAAAAATGTTTGTTTGGCCAGAAATCCGGGCGGTTCTTGGTCCCGCCCTGGAGACGGCAGTCCACGCAACGTTTGGGAGCCCAATAGAATACCGACCCCTCACCCTTGCTGACCGGCAGGTATTGCTTGTACATATAATACCTGCGCCATTCGTCCGTCGGTACTTCTATCATCCAGTCCTCTTCCGGTATATATATTTTCTTGATATAGTATCCGGTTTCATTGTTGTCCACGAAAATACGCTTCTCCGCGACCGTGGATACATTGACAAAGCCGAGGACTATCTCGTCAGGATCGGAGAGATTGTATATGTTGCCGCGCATCTCACTCGGGATCGGGGAGAACAGGTCTCCCAGATTCTCGGAGTTGGTCCTGACGTTCTTCCAGTAATCATAGCAGTCTTCAGTTGTGGATTCGACCCTTACGTTCATCGAATAGAGCGAGGACATCCTCTGGGTCTGGGCCGCGACGCGATAGAAGTTCTTCTCCTGGACCTTGTCCGACTCAAGGTCCCTGGTCGTTGTGAAATACAGGCCAGTGGACTGCTGGTTCACCCAGCAGTAATGCGTTCCCTCCCTATCACCATACTTTATCATCCTGCCGTTGTCATCCGGGTCGTTAGTATTGATGTCATACCAGTACGTGGCATTATAAAGGGACTCATACTCCCAATCCTCGTCGAAAAACCAGCGGAAATACTGTTCACCGTCGTCGCTGTGGAGCGTAATGTTGAAACGGACCTGGTTGGTCGGTGCATAGAGTTCATGGGTTATCTCGTCCACCACCGGGGCACGACGGGCCTCCGCCCACTCGGAGGCGTATTCCCTTCCGTCGTCAAGGACGACATACAGCCGGAAGCGGGAAGAAGGATCGGCGAGGTTGAGACTGATGAGATACAAATTGGAATCTACTCTCTTTCCAATATACATGTTTCCCTTTTCATCCTCGGCCCGAACTTCCGCCTTGACATCCCATTCGGCTACATCTTCGTCGAGATAAGACATATAGCCCAGCCTGATGTAGCTGTACGAACCGATCAGGAGGTCGCCCTCGATGACCAGGTTGCGGCCGGCGGACTTGTCCAGTTCGGGCTCGAAAGGGTACACGCACGACGACACCGCCGCCGTGACCATCAATATCATTATATGGATCAGAATATTTCTCATCAGAACTTCAGGTTAAGGTTGGCGTAAGGCACGGGTACGGAGAAGACTGATATCATGTGACCTGCCACCTTGGAGCCTCCTGACGTGTTGTAAAACACGGAATAGGCATTCTTGCGGCCGGTCACGTTGTAAACTCCAAAGGTAACCGACATATGGGTCAACTTCTTGAGATAGTGGCCCGGCTCGATGTTCATCGCCAGGTCCAAGCGGAAGTAGTCCGGAATGCGGTAGCCATTCCTGTCGGAATATGCCAGACGCACACCTCCTCCGTAGATATACTTGCCGACAGGAATAGTGACCGGACGGCCGGTAGAGTAATCCACGTTGGCGGAAAGGCTGTAACGGTGGGTGAACTTGTAGTTGCCGACGAACTTGAAGTCGTGGGGCTTGTC
>JAFYZE010000213.1 GCA_017548805.1 Bacteroidales bacterium | reverse complement strand
GCTGCCAGTGAAATGAGGAGCAGGGCTCCCGCAATGATAAGATGTCTGGTTTTCATGTCTTTAGCTGCTATCTCTCGCGACGGTTGAGCTGGCGTACGATGCGGCGGATGACGACGTCGATGGACTGGTCGGGCTCGATGATGTTGTAGTCCTCCCAGAAATTGTCGTCAGCGAATGCGCTCACCTGGTCGGAGAGTATATCCTTGAACTTGACGCGCTCCGCGGGATCGATGGCGATGCCGCCCTCCTTGTGGTCGGTAACGGCCATCTCTGCGGTCACGGTGAAATTGGACCAGAACAGGGAACGCTGCTTGCGTGCGTTGAATCCGAGATCCACGCGGCAGTAATCATAATACCATGTGTCGTCGACACAGCGGTAGCTGACCACATAATCCGCGCGGTTCACTATGAATCTCATGCCTTGGGAGCGCTTGACGATGAAGATGCGCGCGGCCTCTTCGGCCCGGCCCTCGAAATCGAGCGAGAACTCCACGCGGCCGATGGCCAGGCTTTCGGTCTCGATGTATACCGTGCCCTTGAAAAGAATGCCGTCCTCGGGGTTGATGGGCGTGAACCTGATGGCGTAGAACGAACGGCCGTCATACATCGCGGTGCCCGTGAGGTCGAAGGTGTACATCGTCATCATCTCGTCGATGCTGAGGCCGACGAAAGGATTCTTGACCATGTCGATGTTCAGTGCGGTGTTGATACCGCCCTGGAGCTTGACCAGAAGCGTGTCGGAGCTGTCGTAATTGAGGCTGCCGCGTCCCTTGTAGATGCCCACCCTGTCGGGGGAGAGGCCGATGTACGGGGCCTTGTCGATGTCGATGACGGCCTCGTTGAGCACCAGGTACTTGGCCGTGCCCTTGCGTATCATCTCGCGGTAGAAGGCGGTCATGCCAACCCTTTCGTTCGGGTAATTGTCGCGGATCTTGTAGAATGCCGCGCGGAAAATGGCCTGTCCGTCCATGGCCCTGACGCGGGCCGGATCAAGCTCGAGGGTCATCGGCGCGAGCTGGATGACAAGTGGCTTCTCCTGCGTGCTGCCGGCGAACTCTCCGACGGTAAGGGTGCGGGTCATGAAGCCGAGATGGCTGATGGTTATCCTGGCGTCAGCCGGGGTGTTCTCGGGGATCTTGAGGGAGAAGACGCCGTCGGCATTGGAGACGTTGCTGATGGAGCTGCCCGAGAGACTGACAGAAGAGAAGAACAGCGACTCGGAATTGGAACTGTCCAGGACGTGCCCGTGCAGGGTGATCACGCCTGTTTCCTGACCGGCTGCCGCGAGGGTCAGGAACATGGCGGCGACGGCCGCTACGATAGTCTTGATGCAGGTTCTCATTTTGTTAAGATTCAGGTGTGGCCCGTGGCCTATTCAACTTTGAGGTTGCCGGAACGGGTGGACTTTTCGCGGCTGTAGGAGCCGACGTCATCATTGTACCAGTCCCATTCCAGGTGAACGATGGGATATTTCCCGCCTACCGGCAGGATGCCGTTGATCGGGAATGAAGCATATAACCCTGCGAGCGAAAGCTGGCTGAAGCTCATGTCGGGGTTTTCGGGGCTTTCTCCGTGCGCGTTGTGACGCATCTGGAAATACAGCGTGTCGGAATTGCTCCTGACGTCATCGAAAAGAATCCTAACGTCATGGTCGGTATCGGAGTAGCTCATTACCGTAATGTTGAGGTAAGAATTGAGGTAACCTCCTGACACCCAGGCCTGGACGACGTTGATGCCGTCGTTTCCCAAGGTATCCGTGGCCATGGCGGAGGCAGTGAAGGGCTCATCGACCAGGGCTTCCCTGAAGTCGATGAGACGGATATTATACTCGTTGGTCGTACCGGGGACCGCGGACTGGACATCGCAGCTGATCATGACACGCTTGGCCGACTCGGAAAAGTTGGAGCCGCTGCTGTTCTCGACGATGTTGTATATGGCTCCGCTATCGGTCTGAAGCCTGTCGGCGCTGATCTTGGTACACATGCCGGTATCCGAATAGAGATATTCCCCCTTGTTCAGACAGGAAACTAGAAGCAGGGCCGCGACAGCGGCGGAAATCGCTTTGGGAATGAAGGCTTTCATCTTGAAACTGAACTCTTTTTAACTGTTGGATGACAGATAATCTGGATGTCAACGCCGTCGACCTTGTATCCCCTGTAACGCTTGCTCCTGATGCGCGACTCGACCATCTCCATGAGCTCCTCGTCCATGACGTCCTTGAACTCGTTGTTGACGGTGTCGTACAAGTGGACGTGCTTGAAGTTGTTCACGTCGAAGTACATCTTGTTGTTGGAGCTGAAGCGGTGCGTATACACGCCGAGCAGCGACATCTGTGTCAGGATATTGTACACCGAGGCCACCGTCACGCGGGTGCCGCCCCGGGCCGCGAGCCACTCGCGGACCTGGTCGGCGCTGGCGTGCCCGAGGCTCAGCATCGCCTCGTGCACGGCCAGGCGCTGGGGCGTGGCCTTGAGGGAATAGCGCTTCAGAACCGATTTGAAACGGTCCATGGCGGAAGTGTCTCTCGTCTGTGCGTTCATAATCCGGACAATCTGTCTTACAAAGTTAATTAAAAAAAGATTAAATGCTTATATTTGCAGTTCATAAAACTGGAATATGGAGAAAATCAGGCTTTTGATCATCGGCGGAGGTCCCGCCGGATACACTGCGGCCATATATGCTTCGCGCGCAGCTCTGTCTCCCGTACTCTACGAGGGGATGGAACCGGGCGGGCAGCTAACCACGACCACCGTCGTCGAAAACTATCCGGGTTTCCCGGAGGGAGTCGACGCCAACAAGCTCATGGGCGACATGCGCGCCCAGGCAGTCCGCCTCGGCGCGGACGTCAGGCGCGGCACCGTAGTGAAGGCCGACCTCTCCTCCAGGCCTTTCCGCTTCATCCTTGACGGTGGGGACGATATCGAGGCCGAGTCCGTCATCATAGCCACAGGCGCGGCCGCCAAGTATCTCGGCCTGCCTTCGGAACGCAAGTTCCGTGGCATGGGCGTGTCGGCCTGCGCTACATGCGACGGCTTCTTCTACCGCAAGAAGGACGTCGCTGTGGTGGGCGGCGGCGACACCGCATGCGAGGAGGCGACCTACCTCGCCGGTCTCTGCCGCAAGGTCTACATGATCGTACGCAGGGACGTCCTCCGCGCCTCCAAGGCCATGCAGCAGCGTGTTGCGGACACCCCCAACATCGAGGTCCTGTGGAACTGCAACACCCAGGAGGTCCTCGGGGACGAATTCGGCGTCACCGGAGCCAGGCTCCTGAGGAAAGATGGTACTGTT
>JAFYZE010000212.1 GCA_017548805.1 Bacteroidales bacterium | reverse complement strand
CCACGGTGCGGGTGTTGTTGTCGGTAGCGGCCTCCACCAGATAGGCGATGCCGTGAGGGCCGTAGCCTTCGTAGACGAGCTCCTTGAAGTCGCCCAGTGTCTTGTCCGTCGCCTTCTTGATGGCGCGCTCGATATTCTCCTTGGGCATCTGCTCGGAACGTGCCTCGGCCAGCAGGGCGCGGAGGCGCGGGTTGCCGGTCACGTCGGGACCGCCGTTCTTGACGGCGATGGTGATCTCCTTGCCAAGCTTGGTGAAGACGCGGGCCATGTGCCCCCATCTCTTCATCTTCCTTTCCTTGCGGAACTCAAACGCTCTTCCCATGGTTCAGACTATTTGGATTCGATTCTGGAAATGTACTTGTCGATGTCGTAACCCTCGATGGACTGGATGTAGTTGTCCTTGATCTTCTTGTAGCAGGCGAGGGCCTTGTCGTCGTCGCCGAGCTCCTCGTATGCGACACCGGCCTTGAGCAGGTAAGCTGCGGAGTAGACGTTGTCGGACAGGTCGGCGGCCTTCTCGAAGTAGCTGATGGCGGAATTGTAGTCCTCAAGTCCGGCATAGGCGTCGCCGATGCAGGCGAGGGCGCGGGCGGAGAGGATGTGGTCCTTGCCCTTGTATTTCTTAAGATCCTTGATAGCCTCCTCGAAGTTGCCGAGCTGGAGCTCGCAGACACCGGAGTAGAAGTAGATGTCCTTGCCTCCCTTGGTGCCGTACTCGTCGAGGATGTCCTTGAATCCGAGGATGTTGCCGTCCCCGTTGAGGGCGAGGTCATACTCGCCTGCGGCGAAAGCGGCCTCGGCGGGGAACTTCTGTTCCATGGCCTCCGCCTGCTTGGGCTTGAGTATCCACTGGTTGTATGCGAGAATGCCGAATCCGATCACGAGGATGGCGATGATGATACCGTAGATGAGGTTCTTGTTTTCGTTGAAGAACTGCTCGGTCTTCGATACGGTCTCGTTGATTTTCTCCTGCTGGAGAGCTTCCTTCTGTTTAAGGTTTTCCTTTGCCATATTAGTTATATTATATTATCTGTTGGATGCTGTTTTCACCAATCGGGCGAAACAGAACGCAAAAATAGAAAAAAATGATAACTTTGCAAAGAACAACGCCGATTTATGCCCGTACTCAAGAAAATAGTGGTCCAGGATTTCAGGAACATAGCCCTTCAGGAGCTGTCCTTTTCCCCGAACATCAACTGTATCTCCGGCAACAACGGAGAGGGCAAGACCAACCTCATCGACGCGATCTATTATCTCTCCATGACAAAGAGCGCGCTGGGCGCGTCCGACCGCTTCAATTTCAGGTACGGTACGGACGCTTTCGCCATCGCGGGATCCTACCAGATGCCCAACGGGCTGGAGTCACGCTTCTCCGTCTCCGTCAGCTCCGACGGCGAGAAGAAGGTCAAGCGTGACGACAAGCCTTACAAGCGCGTGTCCGAGCATGTCGGCGTACTGCCCATCGTACTCGTCTCTCCTTCAGACATTTCCATGGTCAGCGAGTCGGGCGAGGAGCGCCGCCGCTTCATGAACGCGGTCCTCTCCCAGATGGACCACGCCTATCTCGACAACGTCCAGCAGTACAACCGCTATCTCCTGCAGCGCAACCGCCTGCTCAAGTCTCCCGACCCTGATCCGGACCTCATGGACGCGTTCGATGTGCGCCTCTCGGCCCTGGCCGCTCCCATAGCCGCGGGCCGCAGGGACCTCGCCGATTCTCTGGCCCCTGTGGTCCAGGCATACTACACGGAACTCTCCGGAGGCAGGGAGGAGGTCGGCATCGAGTACCGTACTGATGCCGACAGGGGAGAGCTGGCCACCCAGCTCAGGGCCTGCCGCGACCGCGACCGGGCCCTGAAGTATACGAGCGTCGGCGTCCAGCGCGACGATTTCCTCTTCACGATGAACGGCTATCCCATCCGCAAATGCGGGTCGCAGGGCCAGCAGAAGTCATTCCTCGTATCCCTCAAGTTCGCACAGTACGAGATCATGAAGGAGTCGTACGGCTTCGCGCCCATCCTCCTTCTCGACGACCTGTTCGACAAGCTGGACATGAACCGCGTGTCCAACCTTCTCTCGATGGTGGCCGGCGCTGATTTCGGCCAGATTTTCCTGTCCGACAGCAACAAGGTCCGCCTCGCGGGCATCGTGGACGCCCTGACTGAGGACCGCAGCTACTTCGAGACGGTTGACGGCACTTTCACCAGGATGGAGGAATAGCATGCAGAAGAAGAGTCCGGTACGCATCACCCGCAAGCGGGCCATGTCGATGGAAGAGCTTATCCCCATGTATATCAAGTCCATGAAGCTCTCCACCGGCCTTAACACCCACCGCATATTCGCCGCATGGGACGAGGCGTCCGGGGCGGCTCAGTACACCTTGAAACGCTTTTTCCGCGACGGTAAGCTGTACATCACCCTCAGCTCCTCCGTCGTGCGCAACCACCTTTCCTTCCAGAACGCAGAACTGGTGGAGAGGATCAACCAGATACTGTCCAGGGACGAGCTCTTCGTCAGGGACGATCCCCGTGTATCCTTTGTCCGCGAACTCATTCTGAAATAAGCCATGAAAATAGTCATCGACCGCATGATCCCGTTCGTCGAGGGCGTCTTCGAGCCCTACGCCGACGTAGTCTATCTCAAGGGCGAGGACATCAGCCACGACGACATCGTGGACGCCGACGCGCTGGTGATCCGTACCAGGACCCGCTGCAGCGCGGACATGCTGTCCGGCACGGCGGTGCGCGTCATCGCGACGGCGGCCATCAGCACCGACAATATAGACATGGAGTACTGCCGTGAGCACGGAGTATTCGTCAGCAATGCTTCGGGCAGCAATGCCGGAGGCGTCATGAACTATGTCCTTTCGGCCCTGTATGGTGTCGCTTCACGCAAATCAATCAAGATCGAGGGAACCACTTTCGGCGTCATCGGTGCAGGAAGCGTCGGCAGCCGCGTCGTTGGATGCGCCAAGGAACTGGGATTCAAGGTCTTGATATACGATCCCCCGCGCGCGGAGGCCGAGGGACAGTTCGATTTCTGCTCCCTCGATTACCTGCTTGAAAACTCCAATATCGTCAGCATGCATCTCCCGGTGAATGATTTCACGCGAGGGATGGCGGACGATGCTTTCTTCGCCAAGGTGCGCCCCGGAGCCATTTTCATCAACGCCGCAAGCGGGGAGTTGGTGGTGGACAGCGCGCTCAAGGCTGCCATCCCGAAGCTCGGGGCGGTCATTGTCGACACCTGGAACAACGAGCCCGATGTCGACGTGGAGCTCCTCAACATGGTGGACATAGCCACGCCCCACATCGCCGGATATTCGTATCAGGGCAAGCAGCGCAGTACGGCCGCGGCCGTCAAGACGGTCGCGCGTTTCTTCGATATCAAACCCCTGCTGGATTTCTTCCCCGTCACCCAGGTCAAGGAACTCGAGGCGGTCAAACTCGACCTCCGCGGGAAGAGCCAGGGACAGATTGCCTCGCTTTTTCAATATAATTATCCTATCTTTATAGACGATTTCATGTTCCGCGTCAATCCCGGCGGTTTCGTGGGCATACGTGAGAACTACAGCTACAGGCGTGAATTTTACATTGAATAACACACATAATTGATTCACTATGTTCAATCAGGATGACATCAGGCAGATCACGGAGAGAGGAGCCTCCGTGCAGGCTGTCGAAGCGCAGGTGGAAAGGTTCCGCAAGGGCTTTCCATGGATGGATATCGTCGCTCCGGCCACTCCGGGGCGCGGCATCGAGGTGCTCGATGAGGAAGAGATACAGGATGTGACCGACTATGTCGGCAATACGACAGTCGCGGGCGCGTGCAAGTTCGTGCCGGCTTCCGGCGCGGCGTCACGCATGTTCAAGGATATATTCGCCGGCATGGCCACGCTCGAGTCCGGCCAGGACCTCCCGGCCGACGCTGCTGCCGCCAGGCTCGCTGCCGCGGTGGACCGCTTCGCTTTCTATACCGAGGAGCTTTTCGGAAAGGTGGAGGACAGCCGCGAGTTCCGCCTGAATGTCGCGGAGAAGGTCCTCACGGACAAGGGGCTCGGCTACGGCTCAAAGCCCAAGGGAGTGATCCGCTTCCACAAGTATCCCGACGGGGAGGCCCGCACCGCTTTTGCCGAGCATCTGGTGGAGGGCCAGGACTATATGCGCGCCACCGATGGCAGCGTAAACCTCGTGGTGACGATTTCTCCAGAGCATCGGGAACTGTTCGAGGCTGCGCTCGAGGAGATCCGCGCTGCATACGAGGAGAAGTACGGCGTCAAGTACAACGTACGCTTCACCTACCAGGACAAGGCCACCGACACCATCGCCGTGGACAAGGACAACAAGCCTTTCCGCAAGGAGGACGGCTCTCTGCTTTTCCGCCCTGCCGGCCACGGAGCCCTCATCTACAACCTCAACGAGGTGAAGGAGGAAGTCGTTTCCATCAAGAATATCGACAATGTCGCAGTGGAGCGCCTGCTCCCGCTGACGTCCAAGTACAAGAAAGCCCTTATCGGCCGTGCCCTGCAGCTGCGCGACGCCATCTTCGGCTATCTCGTGGAGTTCGACATGGTCACGGGGGAGGGGCTCGGAGAGTATTCCGTCCCTATTCCGGGTGTCCTGGCCGGATACTTCTCCATGCCTGAGGACCGCTATGCCACCAATGAATGCCAAATGCTCTGCAATGAGATTGAGGAGTTCCTCCGCGACGAGCTCTGCATCGAGATGCCTCCCGCAAAGGACTGCAGGGAGCGCGCCCTGGCCCTCAAGGCCAAGCTTAACCGCCCTATCCGCGTGTGTGGAATGGTGCGCAACCAGGGCGAGCCCGGCGGCGGTCCCTTTATTATACGCGCGAAAGACGGT
>JAFYZE010000211.1 GCA_017548805.1 Bacteroidales bacterium | reverse complement strand
GCAGCGGAACAGCAGTATGGCGTCAGGGCACTGGGCCTTGAAGCTGAAGAACTGCTTCATCATAGGGGTCATCGGATCTTTCTCCTTCGTCTTCGCCATCTTGATGAACTCGTTATCATACAAAGTTAATCATTATTCTCGAAACTCCGAACCCGCACATCAGCGCGCATGGACGATGATGGCGTCAGGCACCATACGCTGGCCGAAATGGTCGAAGCGACGGTTGTCGCAGGGATGGTTGATGACCCCTCCTTTTTCAGTCCAGAGCGTGGAAGATCCTCCGCCGTCAAGATTGAGGGCGTCTGTCAGGCCCAATTGGAGGCAGAGCGAAGTCAGCTCGGAGATGGTCATGCCGTCCGCCTCGCCAGGAGCGCGTCCGTCGACCACGATAAGCCAGACATTGCCGTCGGCATCCTGTCCGATCACCGAACGGGGGTGACGCCGCTCAAAGAAAGTGTCCGGCTGCTGGATCCTTTCGATATAACTGAAAGCGTTCCCCTCGTCAATCAGGACCGGACCGCTTGCAAGGGCCTCCTCAACTGTGTCAAAAGTCAGAATGGTATCGATTGCGTCCACGCCTATTCTCTTTCCCGAAAGGGTGACGATTCCGTTAGTCCGGTAGAGTTCCGAAGGGGATGTCTCTCCGACTACGACGCCTTCGTCCTTGACGAAAGTCGCAGGAGTCAGGGCTCTCGTATCGAAATAGCTCCCGTTGATGCCTGCCACGGCGCCGTACCGGGCGCAGAGAGCCCCGGTGCTGTCCGCTTCCATGCCGGAGGCAGTTACGATGTCCGCCTTCATTTTCCTGGGATTGAAACGCACGATGGAGACGGACTGCTCACTGTCGTCGACGATGGTCCGCCAGCTAGCGTACACGCCGGCGGCACGGGCGGCCCTGCGGGCATCCAGCGACTTGCCCGAACTTAGGTCGTACTGGACGACGCCATCGGGCAGCACGGAAGTCAGCGGAGCGCATGCGGCAAGAGCTAGAAAAAGGAAAAGGAGGAATAATCTCTGCATAGGGCAAAGGTAGCAAAACAAGTTTGAAAAAGTTGCGTAATTGCGTATCTTTGCCCAAACGGCAATATAACCATGAAAAGGGTTCTCATCATAGCTTATTATTGGCCGCCGGCCGGAGGGTCGGGGGTACAGCGCTGGCTGAAATTCGCCAAGTATCTGCCTGGCGAGGACTGGCAGCCGGTGATCTATACCCCGGAGAACCCGGAAGTGTCATCCGTCGACAAGACGCTGCTCGATGAGATCCCCGAAGAGGTGGAGACCATCCGCCGGCCCATACTGGAGCCTTATGGCATCTACCGCCGCATTATGGGCTCGGAAGCGTCTACGGACATGCAGACGCTGATCGGCAATGATGACGCGCAAGCCACCGGCGGAGAGGTCAATCCCATTTCCGGAGGCAACAAGAACTGGAAGCAGAACCTTTCGCTGTGGATACGCGGCAACCTCTTCGTCCCGGATCCCCGTGTATGGTGGGTCCGGCCGTCGGTGCGCTATCTCAAGAAATATCTCAAGGAGCATCCGGTGGATGCCATCGTCACCACCGGTCCGCCGCAGTCGATGCACCTGATAGGGCTGCGCCTGCACAAGGCAACTGGGATTCCTTGGGTGGCGGACTTCAGGGACCCTTGGACAAAGATGTTCTACTACAAGCATCTGCACCTGTCGAAAGCTGCGGACCGCAAGCAGCACCGTCTTGAAAAGGCCGTGCTGGACGGGGCTTCGACGGTAATCTCAGTCACCCCGCTGGTACAGCGGGAGTTCCAGGAGATTACCCGCACGCCCGTCATCCTCATCACCAACGGCTTCGACGAAGACGACTATCCGCCTTTCACCGACGATGACCGCTCCGACAGCACCGGCCAGTTCCGCGTGACGCATACCGGCCTGTTTGCCGAGGACGGCAATCCATTGACTCTATGGGATGTCCTGGCGGAGAAATGCGCCAAGGACGAGGCGTTCAGGAGCGCCCTGCGCATACGCCTTGCCGGCAAGATTGACGACGCCATCGTCGCGACCATCCAAGCGCGCAGCCTCGGCCCCTGCCTTGACAATCTCGGCTACCGCTCCCATCCGGAAGCCGTCGCCGAGCAGCGCGCCGCCTCCCTTCTCATACTCCCCCTGCGACAAGAGCCAGAGTACCGCAACGTCCTGCCCGGCAAGATCTTCGAGTACCTGGCGGCGCGGCGGCCGGTGCTGGGCATAGGCCAGGAGGACGGCGCAGCCGCCCGTGTACTGACCGAGACAGGCTCCGGCGTCATGTGCGACTGGGACAACGCCGCGGCCATCCGCGCAACGGTGGACCGCGCGTGGTCCGCGCACCTCGCCGCAGCTTCCAGCTCTTCCGTTCCCGCCTTCCACCCCGCCGGCCTCGAGCTCTACACCCGCCGCCACCTCACCCATCTCCTCGCCACTCTCCTCAACCAGCTCTCCTCCCGCTGACGGCTACTGGGCCATCAGGGTTTCGAGTAGGGTGCGGCACTCGCGGTCGGGGTCATTCTTGGCCTCGCAGACGTCGTTCAGCACCATGACCTCGCCGTTCTCGGCTGTATACTTGGGCCATGTCGGGAGGGAGGCGCAGTTGGGGTCGCCGGTGCGCATGAACGCGAGCAGGGCGTCGGACATTTTGTCCGACAGTGCGCGCGGCCTGGAACCGCCTCCCGTATGGGTTATCATCACGTCGGTATTGTGCAGCCAGAAACATATATCCAGGCAATGGAAGGCGCGCATGCGGCCGTCGAAGAGCGGCGGCTGCCAGCCGAACCATGCCATGTAGACGGGCGACTTCTGGCGGAGCTTGGTGTTGGCAGAGCGGATGACATTGGTCCTGACGCCGGTCAGCATTGCCCAGACCTCGATGGGACGCAGGTCCGGGAAGGTCTTGGCATAAGCCTCGACTATCTGACGGGTATTGTCGCCATAGCGTGAGCTCAGCCTCTCCACGACGCCGTTCATCGTAATATCCTCCAATGCGGCCTCGGTCCTGTCGGGATTCTGCTCCTGGAACACGGTGCAGTAAAGCAGCGGGATGTCCGGAACATTGGGATCGTTGGGGTCGAAGAATTCGAACGGCAGGTCGATACCGTCGGACACCGGGCTGAAGCCGGCGCGCATGCCGGTCTCGGCAGCCATGCGCCGGGACGCCCGGTTGGCCAGGGCGTAATACTCTTCCCAAGGCATTTCCTGCAGTTTGTCGATCTGGGCGGGCTTCAACCCGGCCTCCTTGAGAATATATTCGCCGAGTTTCTCGGCGGAAGCCTTGTCGGAGCCGCGCACGGAATTGCCCGACAGGGCCACTCCCTTGTGAACGAGGCCCTTGGCCGCAGGCATGGCGGCAATCATGCTGACCTTGGAGCCGCCACCGGACTGGCCAATCACGGTGACATTGCCCGGATCGCCGCCGAAATTGGCGATATTGTCATGGATCCACTGGAGCGCTGCTACGATGTCGAGCATGCCGACATTGCCGGAGTGCAGGTATTTCTCCCCTCCTACCGATGCGAAATCGGAATATCCGAAGGCGTTCAGACGGTGGTTGACCGAGCAGAACACTATGTCGCCGTATTTCGCCAGGTTCTCGCCGCCATAGCCGTTCTGCTCGATGGCGTTGCCACTGGAGAAACCGCCGCCGTGCAGCCATACGATGACCGGGCGCTTGCCGGCATCCAGATTAGGCGTCCAGACGTTCAGGCGGAGGCAGTCCTCGCCGAAGAGGTCATAATTCCAGGCGTCCACGAGGAAGGCCGCAGATTCCGGCTCGCGGGGATAACCGACCACCTGCGGAGCAGACTCACCGTAATTGTATGCATTGCGTATGCCTTCCCACGGTTCCGGCTTCTGCGGAGGCATGAAGCGGTTCTTGCCGCTGGTCGGGGCCCCATAGGGAATGCCCTTGAACTGGTAGATGTCGTGAAGGATGTAGCCACGGACCTTGCCGTACTGGGTCTGCGCCACGGCGATGTCGTCGCCGATAAACATCTGCTGGCCGTCGTCGGCCTTCTCCCCCTTCGGGGAGCCACATGCCGCGAATGCCAAGGCAGCGGCCGCGAGGATAAGGATCTTTTTCATAATTATTCGGTTAAATGTGTTTTTCAGGGACGTTGAAGCCGCTCAATGCGAGGTAAGGCTTGCCGGCGCAATCCTCCTTGCGGACGCGCACGGTCACGGCCCGGGACTCGCCCGGCATCAGGAAGAAGTAATTGTCGGAGTAGAGGACAGGGAGCACGAGGTCGCCGGTCCCGGAGTCCATAGCCTTGAGGCGGAGCATCATGGCCGGGACCGGCCCGTCGTTGCTCACGGTGACTTCGAAGCAATGCTCTGCAGCCGTGGAGGTACGGCTCACCTTGCATTTGGGCGAAGCCTGGGCAACTCGGCGAAGCGCCTTGAGGTTGCCTTCCTCGCGGCCGCGCCAATAGAGATTGTCGGACAACACCGTTCCGGCCGCATCGGTCAACCGTAACTTGATGAAGTATACCTCAGTCAACTCCTCCGGGAACTCCAGCGGGAAGCAGACGACGGTCTCGTCCTCGCGGATGTCCAGCGGTGCCTCGCGGTTCCAGACGACGGATCCGTCGAGGTTGACGAGTTCGCAGGAAGCCTTTAGGCCCTGCTTCATGCCAGCATGATAGTTCACCACCTCGATGTCGTCGTGGAGGGGATTCCACAGGATATGAAGAGGCTCACAGGCCTTCTTGCTGCCGAAATAAGCCGCCGTCGGCTCGAAATAATAGTCGTAAGTCTGCCAGACCATCGACGGCCAGGCGGGATGGCTCATCCATATGATCATCCCGCGGCGCTGCTCGCTCCGGCCTTCGAATATGGCCCTGTAACCGTCGTAATTGACCCATTGGGCCAGGGCGGCGAACTCCCTGGCGTCGGCGGGTTCACCGAAAGCCTTGGCGATGATGCCGTTGAAGCTGTCCGCCGACTGGGCGGACGAAGCGCCGGGCATCACTCCGAGGGTATAGTCGTGGAGTCCGTAGATCGGATTGGGATGCTGCATCGTATTCACGGGCTCGATGTTCTCCGTACCGAAGGCGCGGGCCATGTCTTCGTAGTTCATCACATTGGGCATGCCGCGTTCGCTATGGAAGGTGTCGTGTCCCCAAAGACGGAAATAATCCTTGGGCGGCAAGGCCCGATAGGGGCCTCCGCCGCTGACCACTCCTGTAGCAGAATGCGGAATATAATGCATGCCGGGATGCTCGCGATTGACCGTCTCCGCAAGGAAAGCGTCGATCTCCGCAGGAGGATTGCCTTCGTTGCGGCCCACGTAGATGGCGAGCGAAGGGTGGTTGCGGATACGCCGGACATACTTCTCGGCGACGTCCTCGAACAAGCCGGGATAGTACGGGTCCGGGCCGTCCCAGGGATTGGCAAGCCAGAAATCCTGCCAGATCATCACGCCATGACGGTCGCAGGCCTCGTAGAACTCTTTGTCGCCGGTCATGCCCACCCAGTTGCGGATGATGGTGAAATTCATGTCGGCGTGGTACCCTACGGCAATATCATATTCGCGTCCGCGATAATTGAGAAGCATCTCAGGGAAACCCCAGTTGCCGCCGAAGCCGATGAAGCGGCGGCCGTTGACAAACAGGCTGAGGCGCTCGGGAGGACCGTCAGATTCGTATCCGCCCCTCTGAAGGCCTTCCGTCGGGACGTAGCTGTCAACCGAGTAGTCCATCTGGCGGACTCCCGACTTGAACGAGACCTCATCGGAGACATTGCCGTCGGTGACAAAGGAGAAACTGACGTCGTAGAGGTTCTGCTCGCCGTAGCCCTTGGGCCACCAGAGTTTTGGATGGTCAAGGTGGATGGCCGGGACCTTGACGGTCCTGGACTCGCCCGGGGCGAGGCTCTGGGCGAGCT
>JAFYZE010000210.1 GCA_017548805.1 Bacteroidales bacterium | reverse complement strand
GCAGCTGCGACGTCTGCAAGACGCTCCTCCAGTACCAGCACTTCATCCCGGCCCGCAGCCAGTGGATCTTCGGCGGTGACGGAGCCAGCTACGACATCGGCTACGGCGGTCTCGACCATGTCCTCGCTTCCGGCGAGAACGTCAATATCCTCGTACTCGACACCGAGGTGTATTCCAACACCGGCGGACAGTCCTCCAAGGCCACCCCGGCCGGAGCCATCGCCAAGTTCGCGGCTTCCGGCAAGAAGATCCGCAAGAAGGATCTCGGCATGATGGCCATCAGCTACGGCTATGTCTATGTGGCCCAGGTCGCCATGGGCGCCAGCCCGGTACAGTACCTCAACGCCATCAAGGAGGCCGAGGCCTACGACGGACCGTCCCTCATCATCGCTTACGCCCCTTGTATCAACCACGGCCTCAAGGCCGGCATGGGCCTGAGCCAGAAGGAGGAGAAACTCGCCGTCGAGTGCGGTTACTGGCATCTCTACCGCTACAATCCCGCTCTCGAGGAGCAGGGCAAGAACCCGTTCACCCTCGACTCCAAGGAGCCTGATTGGAGCAAGTTCCAGGACTTCCTCAAGGGCGAGGTCCGCTTCGCTTCCCTCTACAAGTCCTTCCCTGACAGGGCCGCCGAGCTGCTGCAGAAGACCGAGGAGTTCGCGAAGATCCGCCTCAACACCTACAAGAGACTCGCTGCGATGCAGTAAGAGTCCCGGATATGAAAAAAGACCTGCGGTGTTTCCGCAGGTCTTTTTTTTTGTGCATGATGGATAAGCTATTCCTCCCTGAGGTCCTTGTCGGTCATGGCGCATACGCAGGAGTCCGACCAGACATTCTCGGCAGTCTCCACCATATCGACGATAGTATAGATAGGAAGGATCAGGCCCATGACCTCCACAGGGGCGCCGATGCCCGTCAAAAGGGAGACTGTCAGGAAAAAGCATCCCATGGGCACTCCGGCGTTTCCAACAGCAGCAATTACAGAAGCCAGCACCCAAAGAAGCATCTGCCAGATGCTCAGGTCCATTCCTCCACACTTCATTACGAACAAGGAAGTTACCAGGATGAAGGCAGCACAGCCGTTCATATTGATGGTGGTGCATATCGGGAGCACGAAGCGCGAGACCTTGGACGAAGCGCCGAGGCGTTCCTCGGCAGAGGATAGCGTTACTGGCAAGGTCGCGGCGGAGCTCTTAGTGAACAGGGCCATCATCACCGCTGGGCTCATGGCCTTGAAAACCCGCAAGGGATTGATGCCGCGGACCAGGAGGAAGATGGGCAGGACGATGAAGAACTGCGCCAGGTTGCCGGCAAGGATGACGGCAGTCCATTTGCCGAGCGATCCGAGGATCAGGCCGCCGCTGAGCTGGGCGGTAAGCTGGGCGGCAAAGGCCGCAATGCCGAGAGGCAGGGTACGGATCAAAGCCCTGATAAGGATGTAGAACAGTTCCTGAAGGCCCTGTATACCATTCACCAGTACTGACTTGGCATCAGAGTCCTTCATGAAGCAGATACCGAGTCCGAAGGCAATGGCCACCATCAAGATCGACAGTATGTTCCCCGAAAGGAAAGGCTGGACGAAATTGTCAGGAAAGACGGATATGATATGGTCATAGAAGGTCATGCTGTTCCCCACATCCTGGGTACCGGAGGAAAGCATCGACTGCGGGATGGGATCCGGCGAGACCAGCAGGAACAGGCCAAGCCCGACCAGGGCGGCTGCAAGAGTGGTCAGGAGGGTATAAGTCAGCGTATGGGTGAATATCTTTCTGGTACTGCGCTGACGGCCGAACGAAATGAGGGTCGTCATGATGGCAAGGGCCACCGTCGGCACGGCAAGGAACTGGAAAAGCCTGGTATATACCGTAGCGATGAAGTCACATACGGCATTGACCGGCTGGCTGTGCAGCAATCCCAGGAGGACACCGAGCAACAACGCTCCAAGCCACCACAGAAGTTGCTTGTTGGATGATTTCATATCTAAGGAAAAGTGTTTTAGACGAGTTTTTTGAAACCACAGTATCCGTCACGCAAATCCTTGCGGAACAAGAGCTTAAGGTCGGATATCCATACCCTGTAGAACTCAAGTCCACGGTAGAATGCAGGGAAAGCCAGATATGTCAGGACTATCGATCCCACCAGGGAAAGCCAGAATCCGCAATGGAAAGCAAACGTTCCGAGAAGGGTCCAGAGGATGACAGTCATGGGGAACGCCAAAGCATATAACCCGTAACGGAACGAATTGTAGAAAGCATCATCCTTGATGATTCCGGCCTTGATCATATACTCGGCGGGAGCTATCTGCAGGATGGCCCACAAGCCGCTGAAAAGCTGGACAGGAAGCCATAGCAGCAGAAGCAGGGTCTTGAGCAGGAAACAGCCTGCTCCGCCGCTGCCAAGGGAAAGGACGGAGATGCCGGCATCATGGAGTTTCCTGTCAAGGTCAAGGGCGGCGGAGAGTTTCTCCGCCCGGCCGGGCGCGTCGGCGGGCTGGACGGAGGCTATGGCCTGGCGGTTCACCGCCAGCCGCTCCGTCAGCGCCCCGCGCCTGCGCCCGACGGTTGCAAGCTTTGTATAAGCCCACACACCGTCATAGTCCTCATCGTCACGGATATAGGTGAACAGTTCCGAAATGCGGTTTTGTAGCAGGACCGTCATGCCGCGGAAAAGCTCGGCGTCACCGGCCTCCGGGCGGGCGGCAATATAGCCTCTCACATCGACCGGCTCCCCGAACTGTATCAAGGCGGTACCGGAATAACGGAAATAGTCGCTGTAATCGATGCCGGCCGGCACGACATAAACGGGCTTGTCGAAACGCTGCATGGCAGCCACCGCGATGCGGAACACTCCCTTGTTTATAGGGAGAAGGGAGTGTTTCGCGCGGTGAGTGCCTTCCGCGAACATGCAGAACGGGACACCGTCCTCGAGAACCGTAATGATATCCTCCTGGATATCGAGGTTCTTGATGACATTGCGCACTCCGTCACGCTTGCGGATCATTGGAAGGATCTTGAGGAAAGTAAGGAATTTCGCAACGAGAGGGGTTTCGAACAGGTCGGCACGTGCGCCGAAGACCGTCGGCTCCTTGCGGGTGCGCAAGGTCACCATGGCGTCCATCAGGGCATTGCTGTGATTCGGCACCAGGATAACGGGGCCGTCCTTCGGGATGTTCTCAAGTCCTGTGACCTGGAATTTCCGATAGGAAAGCCAGGTGCACAGGTCTCCGTGGAAACGTACGAAACGGTATCTGCGCCCGTTGCGATGGATCCTTGTACGGATTCTTTCTACTTTCGACTCCATATTGTGTTATTCGGCTTCTGCAGTATTGTCGGGACGCATGACGACCTCGATAAGATTGCCTTCGGAGAGAAGACGGGACGCAAGGGTCTTGATCTTGTCCGGAGTAATGGCTTTGAGTGCCGAATCATATGCCTTGTCGACGTCAAGGCCGTGATCGTTCCATTCCTTGATGGCCGACATCCAATAGTTGTTGGTGATGCGACGCTCGGGGATGGTCTTCTCAAGGTTCTTGATGGTCTTGTCGTACTGTTCGGCGGTAGGGCCTTCGGCCGCGATCTTGCGGATGCCGTCCAGGGCCAGGGCGCGGAGTTTGTCCGCGGAGCCGGGATTGGTCTGGTAGACCACCTGCAGCACGCCGTACTGCTTGGGCTCCTCCAGCAGGGACGCATTTACGCTCGCGCCGTAAGTACCGCCTTCATCCTCGCGCAGGGTCTCGACATAAACCATGTTGAGGATATACTCGAGAGCACTGTATACCAGTTCATTATCGAAGGAATACTTGTCATCCATGCGGAAAAGCTGGGCGACGGTGGTCATAGGGGTCTGCATGTCGACGGCGAAGTCGTTCACTACATTCTTGCGTGTGACATCCTCGTTGCGGTCGATCCACTTCGGAGCCTTCTTTCCCTTAGGCAGGCTGCCGACATACTTCTCGATTATGGGCTTCACCTCGTTTACATCGAAGTCTCCGACCATGATCATCGTCGTACCGGCGGCATCCTTGAGCAGGCCGCGCATTACGCGCTCGATGGTCTCAAGGCTGGCCTTGTCCAGGACATCCTCGCTGATGAGGATGTTGCGGGGGTTGTTGTCGTACAGGGTCCCGTAGAGCTCTTTCTGGAGATAATAGTTGGGCTGGGTGACATAGTTGGGAAGGATGGCGCGGAGGGTCTGCTCGGCCTGGTCGAATGCATCCTGGTCAAAGCGAGGATCGGCATAACTCAGGTAAAGGAGCTGGAAAGCGGTCTCGAGGTCCTTGCGGGTCGACGAGCCGCGGACACAGGTATTGAGGTCGGTAAGCGAAGTGCTGACGGACACCTGCTTGCCGGCAAGCATCTTGTTGACGGTGGACGCAGGGAACTGCGAGATGCCGTTGTAACTGCTGAACATCGAGTAGAGATTGCTCTCGAACGAAGGAAGGTCCTCGGTCTCGATGAGACTGGTGCCGCCCATCTTGTACAGGTTGAAGGTGACGCGGTCCTTCTCGTAATCGGTAGGATAGAGAATGACCTTGACGCCATTCTTCAGAGTCCACTCGGTAGCGCCGTAGATGGTGCTCTTGGACTTCTTGACCTTGGAGCCCTTCAGGCTTGAAGGATCAAGGAAATCGGTGGCGATCGCCTCGGCTGCGGGAGCTTCGATCTCGGCATTCTCAACCTCCTTCACGACAGAAAGGAGCTCGGCCTCGGTAGGATGGACAAGTCCCTCCTTCTCGGGTGCCTTGTACACGACGACCAGGTTCTCAGGAGTGATCATCTGCGCGGCGACCATGTTGACGACCTCGGGAGTGAGCTGGGACAGCAGCATCTGGACGACCTGGTACTCGGTTGCAGGCTCCATGTATGCATAATTGTCGAAGAAGTTGTTGATGAGGGCGGGAACGAAGTCGGCGTTCTTGCGGGTGTCGGCGCGGTTGGCGCGGGTCTCGTAGACCGATTCGAGCTCGGTCTTGGCACGGGTGATTTCATCTTCAGTGAAGCCGAAGCGCTTCATCTTCTCGATCTCGGTGAGATAGGCGCGCAGGCCGGAAAGGGCCTCGCCGTCCTTGACGGCCACGTCGCCCATCACGACCTCCATCGTCTCGCAGAGGTTACCGACGGCAAGGTCGGCGGCGAAGAAGGGAGCGCCGGGCTTGGAGACGATCTCCTCGAAACGCTCGGTCATGACCTGCGAGATGATGTCGGTGAGAAGGTCAAGCATCTCACCCTGGGCGGTATTGTTGATCTCCTCGGGACGGCCTTCGCTTTTCCAGAGCAGTTCGATCAAGGTATTGGTGGTCTCGGGATCGGTGATGACGCCAATGATGGGCTCCTCATTGTCGGGGATGACGATGACATCCTTCGGCTTGGGATTCTCCGCGGCGGGGATGTCGGCGAAGATGGTCTTGATCTTCTGCTCAACGCTGTCCACGTCGATGTCGCCGACCACGATAACGGCCTGCATGTCAGGACGGTACCAGGTCTGGTAGAAGTTCACAAGGCTCTCGGGCTTGAAGTTCTGGAGGCTCTCCAGCTGACCGATGAGCGTGCACTCGCCGTACTTGGTGTCACCGTAGTAGTAAGGAAGCGACTTCTCATGCATGCGCCAGGAAGCGTTGCGGCGGGCGCGGCGCTCCTCGATGATGACGCCGCGCTCCTTGTCGATCTCCTCCGGATCGTTTGTCACGAAGTGGGAGTAGTCGTGAAGGATGAGGAGGCAGGTGTCAACCACGGTCTCACGCACGAGCGGGATATTGTTCAGCATATACTGGGTCTCCTCCACGCCGGTGGCGGCATTGACGTTGCCACCGAAGGAAGCGCCGATGCTCTCAAGCCAGTTGAGGATACCCTTGCCGGGGAAATTCTTGGTGCCGTTGAAGCACATATGCTCGAGGAAGTGGGCCAGGCCGTCCTGGTCCGGAGCCTCCTGGATGGCGCCGACATTGGTGGCGAGATAGAACTCGGCACGCTGCTCGGGCTTGTCATTGTGACGGATATAGTAGGTCAGTCCGTTGTCAAGTTTGCCCTGACGGACGGCAGGATCGTTGGGAAGGGCCTGCATCTGCTGGGCAGCTGCGAAAGGCATTGCCGCAAGGAAAAGGGCGGCGATAAGGATAAGTCTTCTCATGTTCAATGCGAATGATACATATTTAAAATCTGACAAATTTAACAAATAATGTCGGCTTTTTGCAAAAAGAGACCTATCTTTGGTCATTCATAAGAAAGGCTTATCATGTTCGAAGATTCAAGGATCAACATTTTCATGGCCGTCTGCGAGGAAGGCAGTTTCACGAAGGCGGCGAAAAAGCTGGGCGTAAGCCAGCCGGCAGTCAGCCAGAATATAGCCGAGATTGAGAAAGGAGTCGGTGCCAGACTGTTCGACAGGGACAGGAACGCTGTGAATCTCACCGCAGAAGGCAGGCGCTTCAAGGAGTTCGCCGAACAGATTGTCTACTGGTACGGGGCTGCGTCAGACGCCTTCAAGGAAACTACAGTAAGCAGAGTCGTAAGAGGAGAGCGCAACAAGAAAGACCTGCACATCGGCATAAGCGACGATTATCGGTGTTTCCTTGTTCCGCAGGGATCTGGCGGCGTCGACATCGACATACAGAGCCTCGACGGAGGCGGGATGAGCGTGAGGGTGATACAAAAAATGACGGAGCCGGGAGGCTCCGCCACTGTACTCTTCTGAGATCTGCCGCTACTCTGCTTCGATGGCGCCCATGGGGCAGGCATCAGCACAAGCTCCGCAGTCGATGCACATATCCGGGTTGATGCTGTAGACATCTCCCTCGGAGATGGCGCCCTGAGGGCACTCCGACTGGCAGGAACCGCATGCTACACAGATGTCAGGGTTGATTTTGTGTGCCATAGTACTGTCAATTTAAGTTAACGATTCCGCTTTATTCAAATTCAGTGCCGCAAATGTATACGATTTAATTGGAAATATCAAATGATTGGAAAGATTTTTGTTATTACCTTTGTATCATGAAAAAAACTATTTCCATACTTGCCTCTCTGGCCGTCATCTTACTCTCTTCGGCCGTTGCTTTCGCCCAGAACGAAGTAACCGTGGACAAGAATGTCCATGATTTCGGTGACATCTACACCGACCAGGGCCCCGTATCCTGCACGTTCACTTTCACCAACAATAGTTCCAAGCCCATCCTCCTGCTCAGTGCCGTGGCATCCTGCGGCTGCACGGATGTCGAGTGGACCCGCGAGCCGATCCAGCCCGGCAAGAAAGGAACGGTCAATGCAACCTTCGACAACAACGACGGTCCCTATCCCTTCGACAAGACCGTCACCGTATATGTGTCGGACATCAAGAAGCCTTTCGTCCTGCACCTGCGCGGTTCGGCGCACGAGAACGCCAAGCCGCTGAAGGAGGCATACTCCCTCAAGATCGGTAACATGGGCGTCAAGACCCTTGAGAACAAGGTAGGGAATCTCTCGCAGAGGGAGACCAAGAGTGGCAACATCGTGATCGCCAATGTCGGCATCACCCCCATGAAGGTCGAGTTCGAAGATGTCTCCGAGGGCCTCACCCTTGCGGTCTACCCCAACCCCGTTCCGGCCAAGAGCGTGGCCAACCTCTCCTACAGCATCAAAGCCAACAGGCAGCGCTGGGGCAAGAACTGGTATTATGCCACTCCCGTCATCGACGGACGCCGTTACAAGGCCACCGGAACGCTTCCGGCAAAGGAGGTCGAAGAGGGCACGGAGCACTTCTACTCCGAGCCCAACACCCGCGTAGGCATAGGCAAGAGCGAGATTGCCTTCTGGGCAGTAACCAAGGAGAACTTCTCCAGCCTTCCCACCGACTACAAGAACGACATGGCCAATCCCACCTTCACGAAGAGCACCGTCAGCTTCGGCAAACTCGCTTCCGGCGCCAAGACCACCCTTACCTTCGAGTATACCAACAACGGCAAGATGGATTCGGAGTTCTTCAAGCTTGACGCCGACTGCAGCAACGTCAAGGTCAAGGAGATGGAGAAGACCGCCCCCGGCAAGAAAGGCAGGATTGTCGTTGAGCTCGACACCAAGGGCATGCCCAAGGGCGAGAACATCATCGCGCTGAACCTCTTCACGAACTCTCCGTTCAGGCCGGTGATATCCCTCCAGATTGCGGGGACGATCCAATAATTTTTAGTATATTTGCGGAAATTTTCGCAGATAGAACACTATGGCTAATACTCCTGTCACCAACTACACTGACGACAACATAAAAACCATCGAAGGCGTCGAACACATCCGGTTGCGCCCGGGTATGTATATCGGCCGCCTCGGTGACGGAAGCAAGGAAGGTGACGGCATCTATGTCCTGCTCAAGGAGATCGTCGACAACTCCATCGACGAGTATGCCATGGGCTTCGGCAAGCAGGTCCAGATAAACATCGAGAACGATGAGGTATCCGTACGCGACTTCGGCCGCGGCATTCCCCTCGACTCCGTCATCAAGGCCACGAGCATCCTCAATACCGGCGGCAAGTTCGACGACAAGGCTTTCAAGAAGTCTGTCGGCTTGAACGGCGTCGGCACCAAAGCCGTCAACGCCCTTTCAGAGTCATTCTATGTGTGC
>JAFYZE010000209.1 GCA_017548805.1 Bacteroidales bacterium | reverse complement strand
CCCTGGACTACATCCAGGGCATGAGGATGATCATCCCCATGCTGGAAGCCGAGCTGGAAGGAAAGGAGGAAGGAGAGGCGTTCAGCTGCACCATCCCCCCTGAGGACGCCTATGACGAATACGACCTGTCCAAGGTCTTCGACATACCGAAGAGTTCTTTCGAGGTCAACGGCAAGCTCAGGGAAGACCTGCTGGAAGCCGGGAAATTCATCCCCATGCTCAATTCGGCGGGAGAAGTATGCCACGGCATGGTCGTCGAAGTCAAGGACGACAAGGTGACCATGGACTTCAACGCCCCGATGGCAGGCAAGACCTTGCACTTCACCGGCAAGGTAATCGCGGTGCGTGATGCCACCGAGAAAGAACTGACAGAAGGCCTGCACGGCGAATTCCTCCCCCACGAGGGCTGCCACCGCCACGGCGGATGCCACGGGCATCACGATGGCGAGGGCTGCTGTCATGGCGAAGGACACGGAAACGGAGAAGGCTGCTGCCACGGTGAGGGCCATCACGAGGACGGCGAGGGTTGCTGCCACGGTGGGCATGGAGAAGGCTGCTGCCACAAAGGAGAAGAATGAAAACTGCTGTCGTCATACTGAACTGGAACACAAAGGATTACCTGGAGAGATTCCTCCCCGGGCTGCTGGACAGTGTCAGTAATGAAGACGCCGAAGTGATAGTGGCGGACAGCGCATCCACCGACGGATCGATGGAGATGATGCGCGAACGCTTCCCCCAGGTCCGCAGGATCGAGCTGGATGACAATTACGGTTTTACGGGCGGATACAACCGTGCCCTGGCACAGGTCGAAGCAGAGTATTTCGTGCTCATCAACTCCGACATCGAAGTGACGCCCGGATGGCTGGCACCGCTCACGGGCTGGATGGACGCCCATCCGAACTGCGGCGCTTGCGCCCCGAAGCTGCGGTCCTGGCAGGACCGCGGGCGCTTCGAGTACGCCGGCGCCGCCGGCGGACGCATCGACCGCTGGGGCTACCCTTTCTGCAGGGGCAGGATACTCTCCCGCACGGAGGAAGACCATGGCCAGTACGATATGCCCGCGAACGTGTTCTGGGCCACCGGAGCCTGCCTGATGACGCGCAGCGTCCTATGGCGCAGACTCGGCGGACTTGATGACCGCTTCTTCGCGCACATGGAGGAGATCGACTATTGCTGGAGGCTCCAGCTCGAAGGATACAGGGTGTGCTGCGTCCCGCAGTCAGTGGTCTATCACCTAGGCGGAGGCACGCTGCCACAGAGTTCTCCCTGGAAGCTCAAGCTGAATTTCCGCAACGGCCTACTGCTGCTGGAAAACAACCTTGCCAGGACTTTCGCCGCACAGGGAGAACGTCCTAAAAAGGCCCTCAGGCATGCCGGGAGAGTCATTTTCTGGAGAAAATGCCTCGACGGCTGCTCCGCTGCCGTATACCTTCTGAGCGGGCGCAAGGAGTATTTCAAAGCCGTCCTTGAGGCGCACCGCGAAGCGCGGAAGCTGGTCTCAGGGCCGGATGCAGAGGCCCTGGCCGGCCAGAAAACGACCGGAGCCCCCGCCGGCCGCTACCGCGGAAGCGTCATTCTGGCATCGCTGTTGAAGGGAAAAAGAGTATTCGACTATATTGAATCAAAGATGGTGTTATGAGAATAGTCATTGAAGGAGCCGGGCAGGTGGGATCGCACCTGGCCAAGATGCTCAGCCGCGAGGCGAACGAGATCACGGTCATCGACAGCGACGCGAAGCGCCTGTCCCAGCTGACGGCCATCGCCGACGTCGTCGCCGTACAGGGAATGCCCTCGTCCATCAAGGTGATGAAGGACGCCGGCGTCCCCGGCTGCGACCTTTTCATCGCGGTCAATCCCTTCGTCCCCCAGGACGTCAATGTCGTCAGCGCCCTGCTGGCCAAGAAGATAGGGGCCAAGAAAGTCACCGCACGCCTGGAGGACGAGGAATACCTCTCCCCCGAGAACAAACTGCTGTTCAAGGAGATGGGCCTCGACCTCATGTTCTTCCCCGAGAAGATCGCGGCGGAGGAGATCGCGGACCAGCTCAAGCATTCCGCATCGACCGACTCCATGGACTTCGCGCACGGAAAGCTCCAGATGGCGGTCTTCAAGATCGAAGAGACCTCGCCGATGATCGATATGAAGCTCGGTGAGTTCGTGGCCCAGACCTCGGCCGACGGGCTTCAATTCCGCATCATCGCCATTTCCCGCGGCGAAGACACCATCATCCCCAAGGTCGACACGCATTTCCGCTACCATGACCTCGTATTCACTATCGCCAAGCGCGAGGGTATGCCCCTGCTGATGAAATACTTCGGCAAGAGCAACATAGAGGTGGACCGTATCATGGTGCTTGGCGGCAGCGAGGTAGCCGAGCAGCTCGCCAAGAACATCGCGAAGCAAGTCAGCGAGATCAAGATCATCGAGAAGGACAAGGACCGCTGCCTCGAGCTCATCGAGATGCTCCCCTCCAACGTATTCGTCGTGCATGGCGACGGGCGCAATTCCGATTTCCTCGCAGAGGAGGACATACGCTCCTACGACGCTTTCGCCGCCGTCTGCGGCAGCGACGAGACCAACGTCCTCGCCTGCGTCGCCGCCAAGAAATTCGGCGTCGAGCGCGTCATAGCACAGGTCGAGAACGTCGAATACCTCCGTCTGGCTGAAGAGCTCGGAGTCGACACAGTCATCAACAAGAAGCTGCTCACCGCAGCCCGCATGCTTAAGTTCACCCTCAGCGGCAAGGCCCGTACCATCAAGTACATGAGCGGAACCAAGGCGGAAGTACTCGAATATACCGTCGCGCCGAACAGCGCCATCACCAAGTGCGCACTCAAGGACATGGGATTCCCCCGCAACGCCATCGTCGGCGGTGTCATACGCGGCAGCGAATCTTTCATTGCGGTGGGCGACACGGTCATCGAACCTTATGACAGGGTCGCGGTATTCGCACTGCCCGAGGCCGTCAAGGAGGTGGACAGATTCTTCAAGTAATGGCCTCCTACCTCCAAATCGAGAACATATCCAAGTCTTACGGTCCGAAAGTTCTCTTCGAGAATATCGGATTCAACATCAATGAGGGCGACAAGATCGCCCTCATTGCTCCGAACGGCACCGGAAAGACTTCCCTGATGCGCATCCTTGCCGGAAAGGACAAGTCCGACTCCGGCGGACGCATCATGTTCCTCCGGCAGATACGCATCGCCTTCCTGGAGCAGGAATATGATTTCGATCCGGCCAAGACAGTCTTCAGGCAGATAATGGATGCGTCCTCCGACTTCACCGGGAGCCTTGACGAGGACAGGCTTTTCGAGTACGAGCTGCGCGTGACGCGCATCCTGACGGACTTCTCGCTCAGCTGGGACCGCATCATGGGCGACCTTTCCGGAGGCGAGATCAAGCGCGTGGCGCTGACGCAGATGCTGGCCTCAGAGGCCGATTTCTTCATCATGGACGAGCCCACGAACCACCTGGATACGGACGCCATCGAGTATCTGGAAAGCTATCTCTCGCACTCGCGCTGCACTCTGTTCATGGTCACGCACGACAGGTATTTCCTCGACAGGGTCTGCAACACCGTGATGGAACTGTACCACGGGGCCGTCTATATCTACAAGGGCGACTACGAGAACTACCTGGTCAAGCGCCAGGAGCGCATAGACAACTACAACGCCGAGACCGACAAGGTGAGGAACGTGCTGCGCCGCGAGCTAGAGTGGATCCACGCGACGCCCTGCGCGCGCACGGG
>JAFYZE010000006.1 GCA_017548805.1 Bacteroidales bacterium | reverse complement strand
CGACGAGGCCAGAGAGATCGTTTTCCAGACAGAGCGGCTCGGACTTGAGAACGTTTCGTTCCGTCTCTTTGCAGACGGAGAGGAAGACCGCGTCTTCCATATCGGGGATATCGAATCCGACGGAACCCTCACCATTCCGTGCCGGGCACGCGGCGGCTTTGTTCTGGTAACTACCTGTAATTAAATGATTTGAAGTCGGCGTAGGAGAATCCTCCTCCCTTCTTCGAAACGGCAAACATGCCGAGAGTCACGCCGGTGAATCCGCCGGCGGTCTCCGTGCTGAGCAGGCGTGTATCAATCCTGCTGGCCTCAACCCATTTGCCCTTGGCATCGCGGTAGTAGAATATGTATTCGGTCTTGGTCCCGTCCACCCTCAGGATCGCAGGACCTTTGTCCACTTCCACTTCGCAGGCCTTGTATTTCAGCCCGTAGAGGGAGTATTCGACCACGATCGCCTGCTTTTTCTTGCTCTTTTCCTGACGCAGGAAGATGTCAGCGTGGGCGTTGTTCTCCATGTACACGCTTATGCCTGCAATGTCTCCAAGGGTCGCGCTGCTGAGATCAACCTCGCTGTCGAGACGGAAATCATGCTTGTCCTGACGGATGGCGATGAAAGTGGGAGAACCCGCATCGTCCAGTGTGACATTCGTCGGCTTGAGACGCAAGGTACTGTCTTTCACAAAAGTATAGTTACTTTTGACCGGAGTGTTCAGATGTATGTACCAAGGGTCGAAACGGCCTGTGGACAGGCGGTTTACAGGAGGTTCCGGCATCTCGACCTGGGGAAGTGTGGCTACCTGCATCTGGATGTCGGCTGTACCAGTACCGTTTACGACAGGCCAACCTTCGTCAGACCAGTCTACCGGCTCCAGGAAAGTCTCGCGTCCAAGGAGGTGATGGCTTCCGTTCTGGGGCCTGAAGCCGAGGAACACTATCCACCATAGACCCTTCTGGTCCTCGATGAGGTCACCGTGCCCTGTACCCTGGATGGGGCTGTTCTGGGTGATCCTCTGGAAATTGGTCAGGATGGGGTTGTCGGGATTGGATTCATAGGGGCCGTAAATGTCACGGCTGCGGGCTATCGTGATGCTGTGACCGTACTCCGTGCCGCCTTCCGCGATCATCAGGTAGTACCAGCCGTCTTTCTTGTAGATATGCGGAGCTTCGGGATAGCGTCCTCCGTCGCCCTGCCACAGCAAGCGGCTCTCGGTCAGCTGTTTGCCCGTCTCGATGTCTATCTCGCAGAGATAGATGCCGTTGCGGGGATTGCTGACCATATAGGTCTTGCCTTCCTCGAAATACAGGGTAGGATCGATACCGCCCTGCTCGAGCCATATGGGATCGGACCATTCTCCGGCCGGATCGGTGGTCGTGACGAAGAAATTGCCGCCACTTGTGACGTTAGTCGTCACCATGTAGAAAGTCCCCTCATGGTAACGGATGGTAGGGGCGTATATGCCTCCGCTGCAGTTGGCATCCTTGAGATGAAGTTGCGAGTCGCGGGTAAGGCAGTTGCCGATCTGCTCCCAGTGGATAAGGTCTTTGGAATGATAGACCGGAACCCCGGGGAAATATTGGAAAGTGCTGGTGACCAGATAGTAATCGTTTCCGACACGGCAGACGCTGGGATCGGGGTTGAATCCGGGGATGACGGGATTAGTATAACCAAATTGCTGCGGCTGTGCAGCCGCAGCAATAGTGGTCATCGCCAACAGGATGGTGATGAGAGGTTTGTTCATAGCAAGTACTATTCAGCTTTCTTGCAATCGCTCGAGAGGCATTTCCAGATGCCTGCAGCAAATGCGCCGCCGGCGAGAGGGCCGAGGATGAAGATCCAGAGCTGCTTCAGGGCATCGCCACCCTGGAAGAGGGCGGGACCGATGGAGCGGGCGGGATTGACGGAAGTGCCGGTGTAGCGGATGCAGGCGAGATGCACGAGTACGAGGGAGAGACCGATGGCGAGTCCGGCGAAGTTGCCGGCGCCCTTCTTCTCATCGGTGGTTCCGAGGACTACAAGCACGAACACACAGGTGAAGAACACCTCGGCGAGCAGGCCTCCCATGACGGAAACACCCTCCTGGCATGCGTTGGCGCCGGTTCCGGCGAAGTCAACATTGGCAGTGAGAAGCGCTAGGATGGCGGAACCGAGGATGGCGCCGATGACCTGGAAAAGCATGTAGAAGGCAGCGTCCTTGCCGCTCATCTTGCCCGAGAGCCAGACCGCGAGGGTGATGGCGGGATTGATGTGGCAACCGGAGATGCCGCCGATGGTATAAGCCATGGCGACGACGGCAAGACCGAAAGCGAAGGCAGTGCCGACGACGGTGGCGGCGATGGCGTTGGTACATCCGAGACTGACTGCAGTCCCGCATCCCATGAGAACCAAAACCATGGTTCCGATCATTTCAGCAAAATACTTTTTCATAATGAACTCTTATTTGGTGAAAAATGTTTCCTTACCACTCGCTAATTTACAAATTTTTCTCGGAATTGGATTATATTTGTAGGAAAACGAACAATAATCAGGCATCATGAATATGGGTCTGTATTATATCTTCTTGAAAATGCATTTGAGACTACGTATACTTGCACTTGCTGCGCTCCTCCTGATATGCGCCCCGTTCCATTCTTTAGCTGGAAACAGCGTACGGGAGAAGATACTCTTCAACAACGGCTGGACATTCTCACTCGGCAATGCCGTGGACAGGACCAAGGACTTTTCGCACGGTACCGAGTATTTCAGCCATGTCGCCAAGATCCTTTCGAACAATGGTAACGAGGGGCCCGTATCCCCGTCTTTCGACGATTCCTCCTGGCAGAAGGTCGATCTTCCGCACGACTGGGTGGTGGACCTTCCTTTTGCCGCCGAGGCCAGCCACAGCCATGGATACAAATGCATAGGCTGGCGCTATCCTGACAGTTCCGTCGGCTGGTACCGCAAGAGGTTCTCCGTTCCGGAAAGCGACAGGGGTAAGCGCATACTAATTGAGTTCGAAGGCATTTTCCGCGATTCCGAGGTATTCTGCAACGGCATCTACCTCGGCCACGAGCGCAGCGGCTATGCCAGCTCTGTATACGACCTGACCGAGTATCTTGACTATGGGGCCGAGAACCTCATAACCGTGCGTGCAGACGCTTCGCTTGAAGAAGGATGGTACTACGAAGGCGCCGGCATATACAGGAATGTCTACCTGCACAAGACCGGACGGACGGCGATTGAACCTTACGGAGTTATTCTGAAGGAATACCGTTTCAACCCGTCCAGGACCAATTGTACGGTCGTGTCTGAAGTCCGTGTGGACAAGCTTTCCGCGGAACATTCGTACCTGGTCGCGCAGACCCTTCTCGATGCGGATGGCAGGTCCGTCGCAACTGCTTTTTCCGACGGGACCAATGGCATTATGGAACTGGAAGTCAGCAATCCCAGGCTCTGGTCGGTTGACAATCCATATCTCTATACGCTCAGGACCTGCCTGTACAAGGGGGACTATGGCATAGAAAACCTTCTGGACGAGTACGATGTCAGGATAGGTATCCGCTCCGCGGACTTCGATTCCAAACAGGGATTCCTTCTCAACGGCTATCGTGTCGAACTCAAGGGCTGCGACCTGCATCTCGACCATGCGGGAGTCGGGACCGGTGTCCCTGACGAATTGTGGCGTTACAAGCTCCTGCAGCTCAAGAAATACGGTTTCAATGCGATACGCAGCGCGCACAATCCCGCCTCTCCTGCCATGCTCGACCTGTGCGACGAGTTCGGCTTCCTCGTCATTGACGAGAACCGCATGATGGGCGTGGACCGCGAGCATTTCGACCTTGTCGAGCGCATGGTTCGCCGTGACGTGAATCATCCCAGCGTCATACTTTGGAGTATCGGAAACGAGGAATGGGCGGTCGAGTACGCGCCCAAGGGCGGTGACATCGCCCGCCGTATGACTGAGTTCATCCATTCCATCGACTCGACGCGCCCGGTTACCTACGGCAACTGCGGCGGACGCGAGACCCTTCCGGGAGTGGATGTCTTCGGATACAACTATATCGTACAGAACCCGATAGAGGATTTCCATACCAGGTATCCCGACCATCCCGCCATCGGTACGGAAGAGACGACCGGTACCGGCACCAGAGGCGTATATGTGACTGATGCAGATAAAGGGCGCATGGTTTCGCTCAACCGTTCCGGTGTTGACCGCGACGGAACCAACGGGAGCGATTCCGGCATGCAGTTCACTCCTGCCGGCCATGTCCTCAATGTCATCGAGCGCGGTTGGAAGTATTATTCCTCCCGTCCCTGGCTCGGAGGCCTTTTCTACTGGACCGGCTTCGACTACAGGGGTGAGCCCAGCCCGCTTTCATGGCCGGCTACAGGCTCGCAGTTCGGAATCCTGGACTATTGCGGATTCCCCAAGGACGAAGCTTTCTACCTAAAATCCTGCTGGGTGGATGAGCCTATGGTGTATGTCGCTCCTTCATGGGGCCTGAATACTTACGAGGGGCGTTCCGTCGATCTTTGGATCTATTCCAACTGCGACGAGGTGCAGCTTGTCCTGAACGGCAAGTCACTTGGCAAGAAAAGCGCCTCCAGGTATGGACATATCAGCTGGCCTGTGACATACAAGGTCGGCAAGCTTGTTGCCGTCGGCCTGAAGAACGGAAAGAAGGTTGTCGAACAGGTGCTGGAAACTCCCGGACTCCCTGTTTCCCTTAAGGTGGAAAGCTCGAAACAGAATCTCCGCCCTGACGGGCAGGATGTCGTCGTGCTGGATTTCACCGTACTGGACGAAAAGGGCAGGGAAGTGCCTGACGCAGCCGTAGCCCTTGCGGTCACCGTATCGTCTAATGTCCGTATACTCGGATGGGGCAATGGCGATCCGGCTTTCAAGGTGCTCGAGCGCCCCGTCGCCGGCTCGTACGGCCCATTCTCCATCCAGACATTCTCCGGCAAGGCGCAACTGCTGCTGCGCAGCGTAGAAGGCGCCTCCGGGACGGCATCCGTTTCTGTCAGGGGCCTTGATTGTGGAACCATACTGATTAACTATTGATATGAAGAAGATTATTGTCTGTTCGCTCCTTGCGGCGCTTTCCCTTTGCGCGTATGCGCAGGTCAAGGTTTCCGGCGACCGCATTTCGGTGAATACCGACGGAATGTCCCTCGTGCTCAATGCGAGGCAGGGACAGCAATTGCGTTTCGTTTATTTCGGAGCGAAGCTCTCCGATGCTGACGCCGAATCCATCCAGTTCTCGGGCTCCCGCCCGATGAACGCATACCCGGCCTACGGCCAGGGCGAGATCCGCGAGGATGCTATCGCCGTCACGCATGCCGACGGCAACATGTCGCTTGACCTTGCAGTCGAGTCCGTATCCACCGAGTCCTCCAAGGATGCCGATATCGTGGCCGTGACCCTCAAGGACAAGGTGTACGATTTCCGTGT
>JAFYZE010000035.1 GCA_017548805.1 Bacteroidales bacterium | reverse complement strand
TATAAGATTTCCAACACCCGGATGTGCGACTATCCGGAGTACGTGATCTCCATCGCCTACGTCAAGATGGCTGCGGCGGCAGCCAACGCCGAGCTCGGAGTGCTGGACAAGACCATCGCCAATGCCATCATCGCAGCCTGCTGCGAAATCGTCGACGGCAAGTTCCATGACCAGTTCCCCATTGACATGATGCAGGGCGGCGCAGGCACTTCGGTAAACATGAACGCAAACGAGGTCATCGCCAACCGTGCCCTGGAACTGATGGGCCACAAAAAAGGCGAATACCAGTACTGTTCCCCCAACGACCATGTAAACTGCGCCCAGTCCACCAATGACGCTTATCCGACTGCCTTCCGCTATACCTTCGTGAGGATGAACAAGCACCTCGTCGCAAGCCTTCAGGCCCTGATCGCCGCGTTCCGCGCCAAGGGCGTGGAGTTCAAGGATTTCATCAAGATGGGCCGCACCCAGTTGCAGGACGCTGTTCCCATGACCGCCGGACAGGAGTTCAACGCCTTCGCCAACAACCTCGAGGAGGAAATCGCGAACCTCGAGCGCAACGCTGTGCTTCTCCGCGAGATCAACATGGGCGGCACGGCCATCGGCACCGGCCTGAATGCCGTGCCGGGTTTCGCCGACCTCTGCACCCGCAAGATGTCGGAGTTCTGCGGCGACGAGCTGGTCAAGGCCCACGACCTGGTCGAGGCTACGCCAGACACGGGCGCCTATGTCAGCTACTCGGCCGCGCTCAAGCGCCTTGCCATCAAGCTTTCGAAGATATGCAACGACCTTCGTCTCATGGCCTCCGGCCCGCGCTGCGGCCTGCATGAGATCAACCTCCCTCCTATGGCTCCAGGATCGTCCATCATGCCCGGCAAGGTCAATCCTGTCATCCCCGAGGTCACCAATCAGGTGTGCTACAAAGTCATCGGCAACGACACGACCGTGGCTTTCGCCGCCGAGGCTGGCCAGCTTCAGCTCAACGTGATGGAGCCGGTCATAGCCGAGTCCATCCTCGAGAGCGTCACATGGCTGCGCAACGTCATCGACACCCTCCGCACCAAATGCATCGAGGGCATCACCGTCAATGCCGACCACTGTTACGACATGGTCAAGAACTCCATCGGCATCGTAACCGCCCTTAACCCTTATATCGGCTACAAGGGCAGCACCAAGGTCGCCAAGGAGGCCCTGGAGACCGGCCGCAGCGTCTACGACATCGTGCTCGAGAAAGGGCTTATGACCAAGGAGAAACTAGACGAGGCCCTCAACCCCGCCGCAATGCTCGGATCGCACGCAATGCTGAAATAGCGCATCTTTTTCTTATATTTGCAGAAATCGCAGATATGAAGAAAAGATACATACATATCATGTCGATGCTCGCCGCCCTGGCGGGCATCTTTGCATGCGAGCCCAAGGATCCCGAGGTGGTTGAGCTGACCAAGGAAGAGAAGGAGCAGCGCCAGGCAATCAACATCTTCGCATACAACACGATGGACACGTACTATCTGTGGAACGAGGAGATCGCGGACAGCCTTGCGACCTGGAAGATGCTCGAAGACCCCATAGAGAAAGTGAAGCGCATCCGCTACAAGGACGCAAACGGCAAGGACATCGACAAATGGACGGTGCTGACGGACGACATCGAGAGCATGAAAAGCTCTACAGGAGGAGTCAGCACAACCTATGGAATGGATTTCAAGCTGTTCTGGTACGACTCTTCTCAGACTACGGTATGCATGGTCGTCACGCTCACCTACCCGGACAGCCCGGCCGAGAAAGCCGGTCTGAAGCGCGGCGATGTCATCATGAAAATAGGAGGAAAAGGCATTACCGGGGACAACTATTCCGAACTGCTCTACGACGGTTTCCTTTACGCCAAGTCCTGCACCCTCACCGGCATAGATTCCAAGGAGTACAAGATGACTGCGGTGGAAATGTACGAAGATCCCATCCTCGTGCGTAAGGTATTCGATGTCGGAGGGAAGAAGGTCGGGTATCTGTTCTTCAACAGTTTCACGCTTGCCGCGTGCGAAGGACTGATCGATGCCGCAAAGTATTTCCGTTCGGAAGGCATAGAGAGCCTGATCCTCGACATGCGCTACAACGGCGGAGGCTATGTCATCACCGAAACCGTCCTTGCGTCCCTGCTTGCGCCGGAGGCTGAAGTCAAGGCCGGAAGCGTTTTCGAAACGGCCGTATACAACAAGATCCTCGCGAAAGCGTGGGGAGAGGACAAGGCTAACTTCTCCGAGACGTATTCGTACAAATCTGGGGATAAAGAGTATACTGTCGATCTCACAGGCGCCAACATGGGGATCTCCCACCTGTACGCCATCCTGACCGGCGACAGCGCTTCCGCATCGGAAAGCCTGCTCGTAGGGCTCATGCCTTACATGGACATCGACATATTCGGCCAGCAGTCACACGGCAAATACTGCACGGGCATAATGTACAGCGCCAAGGACTGGTATAAGGACTATGACGATGTGCTCGATGAAAACCAGAAAGAGTTGGGAAAGAATTATGCGGACAAATGGGGCATATATATCATGATAGGCAGGTATGCCGACAAGAACGGCAACACTCCCTGCATGCCCGACGGATTCAAGCCTGACTATGAAGTCGAGGACATGCCCGCTGAGCCGTATCAGCTCGGAGACGAAAACGAGGCGATGCTGGCCGCGGTTCTGGCGCGGCTGCGGGGCAGTGAAACGACCCCGCACGGTGCAGCGCGCAGCGCGGCCGCTCCGGCCCGGGCTTTCGGCCCGGAGATCGCCCACGACCGCGGCCCCGCCTGGGGCGCGCACATTCTGCTCAGATAGCTATTGCATGGAGCCGCCGACGATGTCGAGGATCTCGCT
>JAFYZE010000208.1 GCA_017548805.1 Bacteroidales bacterium | reverse complement strand
GCTGGTGTCGAGGGCAGGACCCAGTCCCGTTCCCTGTATGGCGCCAAGAGGCCGAAGAAATCTAAGAAGTAATTTTAATCACCTTTAATTTTTCCAAAAAATGAGAAAATCGAAGCCTAAGAAGAGGATTCTACTTCCTGATCCGAAGTTTCACGACATCGAGGTCACCCGTTTCGTGAACAACCTTATGTTGCAGGGGAAGAAGAGTATCGCGTATTCTATTTTTTACGATGCCATTGACATGGTAGGCGAGAAGATGAAAGATTCTGACAAGGCTCCTCTCGATATTTGGAGGAAAGCACTCGAGAACGTGACCCCTCAGATCGAGGTCAAGTCGCGCCGTATCGGTGGTGCCAACTTCCAGGTGCCGACAGAGTTGAGACCGGAAAGGAAAGTTTCTCTCTCGATGAAGAACATGATTCTTTACGCCCGCAAGCGTTCCGGCCGCTCCATGGCAGAAAAACTCTGCGCAGAGATCGTCGCAGCATACAACAACGAAGGTGGTGCATACAAGAGGAAAGAGGATATGCACAGGATGGCCGAGGCCAACAAGGCATTCGCCCACTTCCGTTTCTAAACTGTATGTAGTATTGAATGGCTAAAAGAGATCTTAGATACACGAGGAACATCGGCATCATGGCCCACATCGATGCCGGCAAGACCACCACGTCCGAGCGTATCCTTTACTATACGGGCAAGACCCACAAGATAGGAGAGGTGCACGAGGGCGCGGCGACCATGGACTGGATGGTCCAGGAGCAGGAGCGTGGCATTACGATCACGTCCGCTGCCACCACGGCCTTCTGGCACTATGCCGGCGACGTCTATCAGGTCAACCTGATCGACACTCCGGGCCATGTCGACTTCACCGTCGAGGTGGAGCGTTCCCTCCGTGTGCTCGACGGCACCATCGCCACTTTCTGCGCGGTGGGCCGCGTACAGCCCCAGTCCGAGACCGTATGGCGTCAGGCTGACAAGTACGGAGTACCTAAGATCGCCTATGTGAACAAGATGGACAGGGTCGGAGCCGATTTCCTCGCGGTTATCAGCGAGATCCATTCCAAGCTTGGCGCCAACGCAGTCCCTGTGTGCCTCCCCATCGGGGCCGAGGACAATTTCCAGGGCATCGTAGACCTGATTTCCCGCAAGGCGATATACTACGATTCCGGTGAGGAGCTCGTGAATTACGAGTACAAGGACATCCCTGCCGACATGGCAGAGGAGGTCGAATCGTGGAGGAACACCCTCGTGGAGACCGCCGCCGAGTGCGACGAGGCTCTGATGGAGAAGTTCTTCGACGATCCCGATTCCATCACCGAGGACGAGATTGTCGCCGCCATCCGCAAGGGCACCATTGCCATGCAGGTGGTTCCCGCGTGCTGCGGTTCTTCCTTCAAGAACAAGGGCGTGCAGTTCCTTCTCGACTGCGTGATGCGCTATCTTCCTTCCCCTCTCGACATCGAGGCCGTCAAGGGCACCAATCCGAGGAACGGAGAGAAGATCGAGCGCCATCCTTCGGCCGAGGAGCCTTTCTGCGCCCTCGTCTTCAAGATCGCTACCGATCCCTTCGTGGGCCGTCTGGCTTTCATGAGGGTCTATTCGGGACATCTTGACGCCGGTTCGTACGTGTACAACGTGCGTTCGATGAAGAAGGAAAGGGTCGCGCGCCTGTACCAGATGCACTCCAACCACCAGAATCCCATCGATTTCGTGGAGGCGGGAGACATCTGCGCCGCAGTCGGCTTCAAGGACCTGCGCACCGGTGATACCGTGTGCGTGGAGAACCATCCCATCGCGCTCGAGGCCATCGAGTTCCCGGATCCCGTCATCGGCATCGCCGTTGAGCCCAAGACCCAGAAGGACCTCGACAAGCTCGGCATCGCCCTCGGCAAGCTTGCGGAGGAGGATCCCACCTTCACCGTCAAGACCGACATGGAGACCGGTCAGACCGTCATCAGCGGTATGGGAGAGCTTCACCTGGACATCATCGTCGACCGTCTGCGCCGCGAGTTCGGCGTGGATATCAACCAGGGTGCCCCCCAGGTCAACTACAAGGAAGCCGTCACCGCCAGCTACCAGCACCGCGAGGTGTTCAAGAAGCAGACGGGAGGACGCGGCAAGTTCGCCGACATCATCGTGGAGATCGGCCCCGCGGACGAGGGTGTCACCGGCCTGCAGTTCATCGACGAGGTCAAGGGTGGCAATGTCCCCAAGGAGTACATCCCGAGCGTCCAGAAGGGTTTCGAATCCGCGATGGCGAACGGCTGTCTTGCAGGATACCAGGTGCAGTCGCTCAAGGTGACGCTGCTGGACGGATCGTTCCACCCCGTGGATTCCGACCAGCTGTCGTTCGAGATCGCTGCCCGCATGGCTTTCCGCCATGCATGCCCGAAGTGCAAGCCCATCCTCCTCGAGCCCATCATGCTCATCGAGGTCGTGACTCCGGAGGAGTACATGGGCGACATCGTCGGCGACCTGAACAGGCGCAGGGGACAGATCACGGCCATGGACTCCACCTCCAACGGAGCCCGCGTGGTCAAGGCCTTCGTTCCGCTTGCGGAGCAGTTCGGCTATGTGACCGTCCTCAGGACCCTGTCGTCCGGCCGCGCCAACAGCACCATGCGTTTCGACCACTATTCCGAGGTCCCGGCCTTCATGGCCAAGGAGATCATCGAGAAGAGCGGATACAACGCCATGCTGCACATGGAAGGCTTTTAGCCAATCATCAGTTGTGTTAAACAAAATTGTAAAATTAAACAGATATGAGTCAGAAAATCAGAATTAAACTCAAATCTTTCGATCACATGCTTGTTGACAAATCAGCTGCGAAGATCGTTGATACCGTGAAGGCCACCGGTGCGAAGGTCAACGGACCTATTCCGCTTCCCACCAACAAGAAGATCTTCACCGTCAACCGTTCGACTTTCGTCAACAAGAAAGCCCGCGAGCAGTTCGAGCTTGACTCCTACCGCAGGCTTCTCGACATCGAGG
>JAFYZE010000034.1 GCA_017548805.1 Bacteroidales bacterium | reverse complement strand
AGGACCAGTTCACGCTCGAGGATTTCTACGACCAGATACAGCAGGTCAAGAAGATGGGTAACATCAAGGACCTCGCCGGCATGCTCCCGGGCATGGACAAGGCCCTCAAGGATGTCGATATCGACAACCGTACGGCCTACAAGGCTACTGAGGCCATCATCCAGTCCATGACCGTAGAGGAGCGCCGCCATCCCGAGATCATCAACGGTTCCCGCCGCAAGAGGATCGCGGACGGTTCCGGTACCTCGCTTCCTGAGGTGAACCGCCTGCTCAAGCAGTTCGAGGGGACCAGGAAGATGATGAAATCGGCCGTCAACGGCTCACTTGCCCAGCAACTCCGCGGCATGCGTCGTCGCTAGTGGAGCACGGAGGCAATCTGCCTCCGTGCTAGTTTCCGAAGACCAGTCTCATATCACGGGCGATGCCCGGGCCGGCGATGGACGCGGGGATGAACTCCCAGTGGCCGATGACTGCAGGGTCGCCGATGACAGCCGGGTCGATCGACCCGTGCTCCTTCAGGTACTCGTAGATCATGTCGCGGATCTCGGGGTATTTCTTCACGACGCGCTCGTCAATACGGTCGGTGTCGATACCGGCCTTGGCCATGGTGCCGCCACCGCCGGAGGCGCGGTAAGAAGTCATGGCAACGTTGTAGGTGGCTGAGAGGTCGAAGGGAGTGCCGTCGGCCATCGAACTGATGCTGATGCGCTCTCCGGCCGGCTTTGTGACGTCCACAGTGTAGTTCAGACCGGCCATCGAGTCGAAGTTGTAGCTGGCGCCGACGAACGACCAGCGCTCAAGGCCGGTGCGGGTGTCGGGCAGGTTGCGGATGTTCAGGACGCGGTCTCCGGGCTTCGACGCTGTGCGGATCCAAAGGTCATAGGAAGCCTCGAGGTAGTCCTTGACTTCCTGGCCGCTCATCTTGATGACGAACAGCTGGTTCTCATACTGGTACAGAGTGAAAAGGTCGTTGTAGACGAGTTTGCCCGCCTTGATGATGCCGCGCTGGTTGAGGGGGGCGGCAACGGATATCTGTGCCGGCTCGCAGCCCAGGCTGACCGTGTGGATGAGGTTGAGGTAGTCGCTCATCCCGGCGAAGGCGTCGCTTAGGTTGAGGTCTGTCTTGAGTTCTCCCACTTCCCTGAGTGTGAATGCCTTGACGGCCTCGTAATCCTTCTGGAAAGCCTTGCGCATCTCCGGGTCCGCCTTTTCCTTGCGGATGGGGATCAGGCCGGACTCGACGGACTTGGAGACGACCTTGTGTTTCCTGACCGTCAGGTTCACGATGCCGTGCCCGAGGTTGCGCGAGTGGCTGCCGGAATTGAGCAGGGCGATGGTGCCGTTGTCGGTCACGAACGGCCTGTGGTCATGGGCGCAGACGAGCACATCGACGCCTTTCAGGCTCTTGTAAAGGTCAAGTCCCTGGCTTTCGAGGACCGATCCGTCACCGTCTCCCGTACCGGAGTGGACGGCGACGATGACTATCTGCGGCTTTTCCTTGGCGATGACCCTGTCGACATTCTCCTGCACGAGGGGCAGGAGGGACTCGAAATGCATTCCGCTCCAGATGCTCTCGTCCAGCCACGCCTTGATGTTGGCATTGTTGAATCCGAGGACGGCGACCTTGACCCTATTCTTTTTCAGGATGGTATAAGCCGGAAAATACGGCTTGCCGTCGTCATTGCGGATGGCGTTGCCTCCGAGGAAGGGTATACCGTAGCCTTCGATCTCCTTCGCGATGCGGTCATAGACCGGATGGCCCGTCTCTACGTCGTGGTTGCCCCAGATGATGGCGTCATAGTCCATGTAGTCGACCATGCGCGAGAATATGTGCGGAACATCGGTCTCCACATAGTTGAAGTAATACGCTGCGTTGTTGCCCTGGAGGAAATCGCCTGCATCAAGCAGGATGACGTTCTCCTTGCCTACGGCGGCGCGCACGCTGTCCACATAGTAGTTCGCGGCCAGCATGGAGTTCTGGGTACGGCTGTCGACATATGTGGAATCGAAATAGGTCCCGTGTACGTCGTTGGTGGTCAGGACATGGAAAGAATACTCACCGTCCTTGGGACCGCAGCACGCGGCTGCCAGCAAGGCGGGGAGTATGAGCCTCAATGCTTTAGACATGTCAGTATGGGTTTTAGTTGTCGTCTGGGAAGGGGAAACCTACAGGCTGATGGCCGGTCCTGTCGGGACCGGCTGGCTCTGCCTGGCCTGCCGGTTGCGGCGTCCGCCGGCCGCGTTCTCGCGGGGATGGCGGAAAGCGTCGAGGTTGAAGAGCACCGATGCCTTGGCCTGCATGCCGATGAAAGGTCCGATGCGGTCCTCACCCTCTCCGGAAGGCATGATGAAATGGCTGACGGCGGAGATCCTTGTGCTGACGAATCCGCCGTTCAGCGGCTGCCAGTAGAGCTCCAGGCGGTTGTACCATGAAGGATAGCCCCTCCTGGTGTAGTAGAATGTCTGTCCGGAGTAGATGGTGCCTGAATACACGGTGGCGGAGGAAATGTCCGCATAGGAATTGCTGCAGTAAATCATCTGGTTGTCACCGTAATAGAACGTGTCCTCGATGCCGAGGTCCCAGTTGCGGACGTTCAGGACGGCTTCGGCTCCCATGGGGAAATGGGCCCTTTCGCCAGAACTTATGCCGGTCTCGTCATCCTCCGAGGCAATGCTGTAATCGAGCTGGTAGGATGCGATGGCTCCTGCCTTGAGGGACAGCTCCTGCATTCCGAGCTTGCTTCCGAAATCAACTTTCGCGTAAGGATTGAAGTATGCGACGTCCGTGTCGCAGTATGCAAGGTAATTGCCGTTGGAATGCGCATAGGAAGCGGCCCAGCCAAGGGAAGCCCAGTCTATCAATTTGAATGCGCCGGCGGTGGAGACCATCTCGCCGCCCACCCGGTCGATACCCCTCTTGCCAAGTATGTCGAAAGTGGCTTCGGCACGGAAACGGGGAGCTTCGTACTTGACGGTCATTCCTTCCAGGTTGGGGTCATAATACACGAGGTCATCCGCGAAGATGGCCCTGGTGTAGTCGCCCCCGAGCACGGTCCTGGGATAGATGCCGGCATAGAAGTCCAGCACTCCTTTCCCGAGGCGGTTGCGGTAGTTATAATAGAAGAAGATATCCTTTATCAGGTCGAAGTTCCTGAGGGATTGTTGATGTTCCGATTCGGAATAAGTGGCCTCCGAGGTGGGATTGACACCGAGGTTCTTCGTCAGGTCGACGCCCAGTGCGAGCCTGTGCGTGATGCTGCGGTTCTGGTCGAACCGTAATATGGCCGAAGGGGAGAAACGGGCGACGTTGTAGGTCTCCGTCATCATGAAGATGTCATCGCTCGCATGGAAATTCCTGAGGTCGAAGAAATAATGGAAGTCGACATTGTACTCGACCTTCACGGGATTGTCCTGGGCGCCTGTCTGCATGCCTAGCAGGCCCGGAAGGTCCAGCAGGGATTGGGCCGCAAGCCCAGAAGATGCTGCGAGGAAGATCGCGGCGGAGATGACTGATGACTTTAGTTTCATGGTACCTATGTCTATGTGTGCACGGATATAAGATGCATTTCAGACCATGTTCGCTGCACGGAGCCGCTTCACTTTTGAGCGATGTGGAGAGATTCTGCTTCTTTTTCCGTATTTTTGTAAAAATCGCGTTTATGTTGAAACTCCAGACCAGGGTGGAGTGCGGGACAGCCCCGTTCCGCATGTTGTATTCCGACGGCATCATGCTGCTGGGCAGCTGCTTTGCCGACAATGTCGGCGCGCTCATGGCAGACGCCGGCTTCGATGTCTGCGCGAACCCTTTCGGGACGCTCTACAATCCTGTCTCCGTCTCCGATGCCGTCAGCAGGCTGGAGAGCGGAGAGCCATTCACCCCGGCGGACTGCGTGGAGATGGGTGCCGGTGCAGGTCTTATCTGCTCTTTCCACCATCACACATCTTTCGCCCGCCGGACTCCGGAGGAGTTCCTCGCGCATGCCAACGCCTCCCTCGCAGAGGCCCATGAGCGCTGGCGCAAGGCCGGGATCGTCATCCTGACACTGGGCACCGCCTGGTGCTTCCGGCATAAGGAGAGCGGCATGGTGGTCGCCAACTGCCTCAAGCGGCCGGACCGCGAATTCTCGCGCGAGCGCCTTTCCCTTCAGGACGCCTCATCTATATTGTCCGGCATCGTGTCCCGTTTCCCGGACAAGCGTTTCATCCTCACTGTCAGTCCCATACGTCACATGGCCGACGGGGCCCACGGCAACCAGCTCAGCAAAGGCACCCTCCTGCTCGCCGAGGACAGCGTGACGGACGGGGAGCGCGTGGTTTATTTCCCTGCCTACGAGATCCTCATGGACGAACTCCGGGACTACCGGTTCTATGCCGAGGATATGGTGCATCCGAGCGACCAGGCCGTCGGCTATGTCTGGGAGCGTTTCTGCGACTTCGTCCTCGATGACGGGGAGAGGGAGACGCTCCGGGAAAACATCAAGGCCTGCCGCCGTTCGAGGCACAGGCCGATGGAAAGGTAGGGGAGGGTTCCCCTATTTGGCATAGGCCACCGAGCGGGTCTCCCGGATGACGGTGATCTTGACCTGGCCCGGATATGTCATCTCTTCCTGGATCTTCTGCGCTATGTCAGTCGAGAGCCTTGCGGCCTGCTCGTCAGTCACTTCCTCGGCACCTACTATCACTCGGAGCTCGCGTCCGGCCTGGATGGCGTACGACTTGGTGACGCCCGGGTAGGATGCGGCCAGGTCTTCCATGCCCTTGAGACGCTTGATGTAGGACTCGATGACCTCACGGCGTGCTCCCGGACGGGCGCCGGAGATGGCGTCGCCGACGAGCACGAGCGGAGCGATGATCGAGGTCATCTCGGTCTCCTCGTGGTGGGCTCCGATGGCGTTGCAGATCTCGGGCTTCTCCTTGTACTGCTCGGCTATCTTCATGCCGAGGAGGGCGTGAGGCAGTTCGGGATCCTGCTCGGATACTTTTCCGATATCATGGAGGAGGCCGGCGCGCTTGGCGATCTTGGGATTGAGCCCGAGCTCGGAAGCCATGATCGCACAGATGTTGGCGACTTCACGCGAGTGCTGGAGAAGGTTCTGGCCGTATGAGGAACGGTATTTCATGCGTCCGATGAGGCGGACGAGCTCCATGCTCATGCCATGTATGCCGAGGTCGATGCATGTCCTCTTGCCGGTCTCCAGGATCTCGTCCTCAAGCTGTTTCTGGACCTTGGCAACTACCTCTTCGATGCGTGCGGGATGGATGCGGCCGTCGATGACGAGCTGGTGCAGGGCGAGGCGAGCGACCTCCCTGCGTACAGGGTCGAAGGCTGAGAGGAGGATGGCGTCCGGGGTATCGTCAACGACGATCTCGACTCCGGTGGCGGCCTCCAGGGCGCGGATGTTGCGGCCCTCGCGGCCGATGATGCGGCCCTTGATCTCGTCGTTCTCGATGGGGAAGGT
>JAFYZE010000207.1 GCA_017548805.1 Bacteroidales bacterium | reverse complement strand
GGGCCAGCACCGCTGCCGCCACCGCCGCTGCGGCCGGCACTTTCAGCTTGCGCTTGCGTCGCCTGCCCCTGTGCGCGGCGGGACGCTTATGTGGTGTCACTTGCTTTTTGGCCATAATCTGCGGTAAAATTAAATATTATTCATAAATTTGTTGAGATACTGAAAACACTTTAATTCATCAGATATGAAGAAATCCATCCTTGCCGCCATTGCAGTCTTCTCGGCTGTCTTCATGGCAAATGCCCAGCCTTCGCAGCCGCAGGCTTCTTCCGAGCTCCAGTTCACCACAGTAAAAGAACTTCCCATCACTTCCGTCAAGAACCAGGCCAGCAGCGGTACCTGCTGGGCCTTCTCGACGATCAGTTTCCTCGAGTCGGAAGCGATCCGCATCAACAATATCAAGGATCCCGCCAAGTATCCTGACTTCTCGGTGTTCTACGTGGTCAGCCACTCCTATGCAGAGAGGGCAGACAAGTATGTCCGCCTCGACGGCAACCTCACCTTCGGAGCCGGCTCCGAGGCCGATGACGTCCTGCATGTGGTCAGGGATCACGGTATCGTCCCCCTCAAGGAGATGACCGGCATGAACTACGGTACCCCGCTCCCGGCACAGTCCGAGCTTGACGCCGTTCTCAAGGCCTATGTACAGGCCGTCGCCAAGGTTCCGAACCGCACCCTTACCACTGCGTGGAAGAACGGCTTCCAGGGCATCCTGGACGCGTATCTCGGCAAGTGCCCCGAGACCTTCACCGTGGACGGAAAGCAGTACACTCCGGCTTCCTACCGCGACGCCTTGAAGATCAACCCCGACGATTACGTGACCATCACTTCGTTCACCCATCATCCGTTCTACACCAAGTTTGCCATCGAAGTCTGCGACAACTGGCGCTGGGATGAGGCCTACAATGTCCCGATCGAGGAGTTCATGCAGGTGCTCGACTACGCCCTTGACCATGGCTACACCGCCGCTTGGGGCACCGATGTCAGCGAGGCCGGCTTCAACCGCCAGGGCCTCGGACTCCTTCTCGACTCCGCAGCAGCCGCTGCGCCCGGCTCCGACCAGGAGCGCTGGGTCGGCCGTGCCGAGCAGGGCCAGGTCGTTCCCGACAATCTCAAGGAGATCGTCCCTACGCAGGAGTACCGCCAGATCGAGTTCGACAAGAAGTCCACTACCGACGACCACGGCATGCACATCTACGGCACCGCCAAGGACCAGTACGGCCGCAAGTTTTATCTCGTGAAGAACTCCTGGGGTGAGACCGGCGCCTACAAGGGCATCTGGTATGCTTCCGAGGCATTCGTTGCCGGCAAGAGCATCGACCTCGTCGTCCACAAGGATGCCATCCCGAGTGCTATCAAGGCCAAGCTCGGCATCAAGTAATGATCATCCGCAAGGCCATACCCAATACCATCACCTCCTTGAACCTCCTCTGCGGGGTCTTGGGGGTGATGTTTACTTTCAACGGCCGTCCCGACATCGCCTTCTACATGATGTTGGCGGCCGCCGTATTCGATTTCCTTGACGGGCTCGCAGCCCGTGCCCTTGACGCTTATTCCGACATAGGCAAGGAGCTTGACTCGCTGTGTGACGTGGTGAGTTTCGGCGTGCTGCCGGCCCTCATGCTCTACCGTACCATGGTGGACCTTACGGGAGCCGGCGTCTTCTGCTGCCTGCCCCTGATACTGGCCGTATTCTCGGCACTCAGGCTCGCCAAATTCAATATTGACGAGCGCCAGCACGGCAGTTTCCTAGGCCTGCCTACACCGGCTTCAGCCATGATTTGCGGGGCTCTGTGCTGCTATGTGTTCATGGAGCCGGCCTCGGCCCCTGCGCGCTGGTGCGCCGCTCCGTGGGTGCTTCCGCTACTGGCCGTAGTCCTGTCTGTCTTGCTTATCTGCGAGCTGCCCATGTTCGCGATGAAATTCGGGAAGGGGATAGAAGGGACAGACAAGCGCACGCGCGTGAAACGCATCGCCTTCCTGGCCGTTGCCGTGATTGGAACGGTCGTCACCCTCGCCCTTGCCCAGCACTGGTCCCTCGCAGTGCTGCTGGCGTTCCTGGGATATGTCCTGGTGAATCTTTTCTAGCTGAAGAACTCGCAGGATTCCTTTTCTCCCGCAATCCATACAGTATCATCCTCCTGGAAGCGCAGGTCCGCTTTCGGGTTGGTGATGAATTCGCTGCCGCGCAGGACGCTCAGCACCATGCAGCCGCTTTCGCGCATGGCGAGGTCCTTGAGTACCTTGTCGCACAGGTAGGAGTACCTGGTCACAAGGATGATCTTCACCACGAAATCCCTGTCGTCTCCTGAAGCGCTCAGCCGGATGGACTGGGGGTCCACCACGTCATGCTCCATCATGATCGAGAAATCCCTGATCTGCGCGCTTGTACCGACGGCCAGGATGCGGTCGTAAGGATAGATGTACTCGTCTCCGCTGGGAATGAGGATAGAACGCGATCCGCGGACTATCTTGACGATGTTCACGCCTGTGGCGCTGCGGAAAGGCATGTCGCGGAGCTTGCGACCGACGTACTCGGAATTGGGGGAGACATAGAACGAATCAAGGTGTATGTCGTATCCGGCCAGCTTGTCCTTGATGGTGGTTGTGACCGGAGCGTTGCGGCGCACTTCCATCTCCCTGGCGTTGAGGTTGGAGATGAACTGGTCCTCCAGACCTGACATCTTGATGTAGCGGGGCAGCACGCGCAGCAGGGTGAGCGTCGCAGCCACGATGAGCAGCACTGCCCACCAGGTGAGGTTGAACTTGCTGGAAATGAATACAAGTATGAAGCTGATGGCGATGAGTAACCGCAGGATCATCAATGAGAGAAGGGGCCATTTGTTGCTGTCCTTCTGCCGCAGGAGCTTGTGCACATGCTCCTGCAGGGTACCCCTCTGGACGGCAAGTCCGTAGAGGAGCGGCGCCATCACTACCAGCGTTATCACGACTCCGGTCCATTTGATCAGGGCCGGGTCAAGTCCGTTCATCACCTTCTGAAGGAATCCGTCCAGGAAGGTGTGCGAACCGATAAGCACGGCGATAAGGGTGATGCCGTAGAGAATGACGCGGGTGGCATAGGCCGTGAGGAACTTCTTCCATTCGCTTTTCTCGGCCTTGGATCCTTCGTGCGACTCTTCATCTGAGGTGTTCAGCCTGGAAATGAGTTTGGCCGGCAGCTTGCGGTGCAGCCAGAGGCTGGCCGGATCCGCCGCCTTGATCATGAAGGGAGTGGCGAAGGTCGTGAGGACCGACACGGAAATGATGACGGGGTAGATGAACCCGCGCATCACCCCGAGCGATACGCCGAGGCTCGCGAGGATGAAGCCGAATTCGCCGAGCTGCGCGAGGCTGAATCCGGTATGGACCGCAGTGTCGAGGCTCTTGCCGGCGAGCAGCGCGCCTATGGTGATGAAGGTCATGATGCCGGCAACGGCAAGTACGGCGATGATGAGGATGGTGCCCCAGTGCTGTCCGATGACGGCGGGGTCGATCATCATGCCGACGGACACGAAGAATATGGCTCCGAACAGGTCCTTGATGCCGGAGACGAGATGCTCAATATGCTCTCCTTCAATCGTTTCGGCGAGTATGGAGCCCATTACGAACGCGCCGAGGGCAGCGGAGAACCCGACTGCCGTCGCAAGTGCCACCATGCCGAAGCACAGGCCTATGGAGATGATCAGAAGAATCTCGTCGTTCAGGTATTTGCGGACCCTTTTCAACAGGGTGGGGATGACATATATGCCGACCAGGAACCATAGGACTATGAAGAATGCGAGCTTGGCGAGGTTCCAGACCATCTCCGTGCCGGAGAACTTGTTGGAGACCGCGAGGGTGGAGAGGAGCACCATGAGGACCACGGCTATGAGGTCCTGGACGATGAGGCTCCCGAACACGAGCGGCGCATAGGGCTTCTTCTTGAGCCCCATGTCGTTGAAGGCCTTGATGATGACGCTGGAGGACGACATGGACATCATGCCTCCGAGGAAGAGACTTTCCATGGTCGTCCAGCCGAGGGCGGAGCCGAGCAGCAGGCCGACCATGAACATTCCTATACAGTTGGTCCCTGCCGTAATGAGCGCGGTGCTGCCGACTTTCAGTAGCTTCTTGAAACTGAACTCGAGTCCAAGGGCGAAGAGCAGGAAGATGATGCCGATCTCGGACCATTGTTCGACAGACTCAACGCTGGAGATGGCGGGGAGCAGGCCGAGATGGGGGCTGACAAGGAAACCTGCGATGATGTATCCAAGGATGGGCGGCTGTTTCAACGCCCTGGATATGACGGTGAAGATGCCTGCGGCGATAAGTATGACCGCAAGGTCGGCAACCAGATTGAGTTCGGATCCCATAACGGACACAAAGATAGAAATAATTCCTTATCTTCGTGCTTGCATGGAAGGATCGAAAGTCATATTGTACATCCACGGGATGGGCGGGGGAGCGGACAGCCGCATACCCTCGATCCTGTCCGAGTGCCTTCCGGCTCCGCTCAAGGTGGTGGTCCGGACTTACGATTTCGACCCGGAGATCGCCCGGGTGCTGACGACGCAGAGCACCGCCTCGCGGCAATGGCTGAAGTTGAAGTGGATGTCGGGATGGCCGACGATGAACGGCTTGCCGTGCTCGCCATACTCAAACAGCGGGCGCTCCGTGATGCCATACTCCTTTTGCAGTCCCTCGCAGAGCAGCAGATAGGCTGCCGCACACGTCTTGCGTCCCAGTTCATACCGGAACTTCAGCGTCTGCTCCCGCCGCTGCTCGCTCAGCAATGGCAGCGCCGCCTCCACGTCAAAACTCGCTATGTCGTCGTTCAGATATATCATCCATCTTTCATTTTTCATCTTTCATTTTTCATTTTTCATCTTTCATCTTTCATGTTCATCGTTTGTTGTTTGGGCCAGTTGACCAGGAAGAGGCGTTCCGTGGCCCGGGTGAAAGCCGTATAGAGCCAGTGGATGTAGTCGGGTGTCAGCATATCGTCCGTCATATAGCCCTGATCGAGATAGACGTGTGCCCACTGTCCGCCCTGGGCCTTGTGACAGGTGACGGCGTATGCGAACTTGATCTGCAGGGCGTTGTAGT
>JAFYZE010000206.1 GCA_017548805.1 Bacteroidales bacterium | reverse complement strand
GGTCTCAAAGCCGTTGTTCATCATCATGCCCATGCCACCGGCACGACGCTGCTGGCCGCCAGCGGGGGCTCCGGCAGGAGCACCTGCGGGACGCTGGCCACCGGGGGCAGCTGCAGGGGCGCCCTGAGGACGCTGTCCGCCAGGGGCTGCACCGGGAGCGCCGGCAGCAGGCCTGGGACCGGCCGGCATGGCGCCGGGACGGAAGCCCTCATTGGTCATACCGTAGGTCATGACAATGATGAAAGGCTCGACCTTGCCCTCGGAGATGAGGTTGTCCATGATGAGGTTGGCATGGCCCTGGTTCCACCAGGCATACTCGTTCTCACCCCAGCCGTGCTGCAGGTAGAGGACGGGATAGCGCTTGTTGTCCTTGCCATAGGTAGGAGGAGTGTAGACGAAAGCCTTCTTGAGCATGTTGGTGCTCTTGGACCAGAAGAGGACCTGCTGGACGTTTCCGTGAGGGATATTGCGCTCCTCATAGAATGCACGGTCGTGTGCAGGGATCTCTATACCGCTCTCCTGACGAGTGGAGCCGTAGAAGTTCTCAGTGCCGGGGTCGTTGAAAGTACCGCCGTCGATGAAGATGTGATAGTAGTGGAAGCCCTCGTCCATGGGACCGGAGGTGGTACCCCACCATGCTCCATCCTCACCCTTGGCCAGAACGGTACCGCCGGAGCCGCCGAGGCCGAGGCTGACGCGAACGGACTGTGCGTCAGGTGCTTCGATGCGGAAGCGGGCATAACCCTGGGAATTGACCATAGGATACTGCTGACCAGGCTGGTTTAGCTCGGAAGGAACGAAGTCCTCCTTGATCTCGGTATTCTGTGCGAAACCGAGGTTGGCCACCATGAAGATGGCGCTCAAAAGAATCAATGATTTCCTCATAGCGATAATAATGTTAGTAATTATGCTTTTCCCAAAGATAGGCATAATTACCGAAAATGCTATCAAAAAATGAGGAAAATGGCCTTAGCGCGCCATGAGGTACTCCTTGAAGGCTGCGTAATCCTTCGGAAGGGGAGTCCGCTCCACGCGGCCTTCCATGAAAGCGCGCAGGCGTGCCGGGATCTCTACCGACGAGCCGGTGATGGCGTCCACGGTCTCCTTGAACTTCGCCGGATGCGCGGTCTCGCAGAAAAGCCCGGTCTCGCCGGGTGCGAGCCCCTCGGACAGGGCGCGGTATCCGCAGGCCCCGTGCGGGTCGCACAGATAGCCGGTACGGCCGAATACCTCGCGGATCGTCTCCCCGATCTGTTCGTCGGAATACGTGGCTCCGGAAATGTCGGAGCAGATGGCCGCGTGGTCATGACCGTAAAGGTCCAGGATACGCGCGAAATTGCTCGGGTCGCCCACGTCCATGGCATTTGCGATGGTCTGGATGGATGGCCTGGGGTCGTACACGCCGGTACGCAGATAATCGAAGAACACGCTGTTGGCGTTGTTGGCCGCTATGAAGCGCTTGACAGGCAGTCCCATGCGCTTGGCGAAAAGGCCGGCGCAGATGTTGCCGAAATTGCCGGAAGGCGTACATACGACCAGCTGGTCCGCAAGGCCGAGCCTCTTCATCTGGGCATAACCCCAGAAGTAGTAGAACGCCTGGGGCAGGAAACGCGCGACATTGATGCTGTTGGCGGAGGTCAGGCGCATGTGCGCATTGAGTTCCGGGTCCATGAAAGCGCTCTTGACCAGGGCCTGGCAGTCGTCGAAGACGCCGTCGATCTCAAGTGCGGTGATATTGTGCCCCAGGGTGGTGAACTGGCACTCCTGGATGGGGCTGACCTTTCCCTTGGGGTAAAGCACATACACATGTATGCCTTCCACTCCCAGGAAGCCGTTGGCTACGGCGCTGCCCGTGTCGCCTGAAGTGGCGACAAGCACATTGAGCTGCTCACCGGAGCTGAAATAACGCAGCAGGCGGGCCATGAAGCGCGCACCGACATCCTTGAAGGCAAGCGTGGGGCCGTGGAAAAGCTCCAGGGCATAGATATTCTCGTCAACTTTCGCAACGGGGCAGTCGAAGGACAGCGTGTCGTAAACGATGTCGTGCAGGACGTCGCGGTCAACATCCTCTCCGAAGAAAGCGTATGCTGCCGCGCACGCCACTTCACGGAAATCCATCTCTCCGATATTCTCGAAAAAGACAGCCGGCAGATGCCGGATGGTCTCGGGCATATAGAGTCCGCGGTCCTCCGCCAGGCCCTTTACGACAGCCTTCTCCAAGGTCGCAAGCGGGGCCTTGCCGTTTGTGCTGTAGTACATCATTGCGCCAGAAGTTTTGCTCCCTTGTTGGTGACCTTCACCACATAGACCTCGCACTTGATGCCGCGGGATGCGAAGTGCTCCTTCATGATCTCACCGGCCTTGTGCGCAGTCTCGCGCTTGTCCGAAAGGGAGAAGACGGAAGGTCCTGAACCGGAAATGTTCATGGCCATGGAACCGGAAGCGAGGATCTTTTCGCGAAGCTCGTCGAATCCGGGAATGAACTGCTTGCGGTAAGGCTCGGCCACGGCGTCGTGCATGGCGCGGCCTACAAGGCCGATATTGCCCGAATACAGGCCGGCGACGAGGCCGCCGACATTGCCCCACTGGCTGATGGCATTGTGCATGGGAACGGCCTTCGGCAGGATACTGCG
>JAFYZE010000205.1 GCA_017548805.1 Bacteroidales bacterium | reverse complement strand
TCGACTCCACCTGCCTCAGATACTGGCGCTTGTCGTAGCGGGGAGCATACAGAAACGCCTCAAGGACAATGATTTCCGAGCCATCCTGGCTATAGAACGAGTGTGACACGAAAGGTCCGCCCATGTAATCACCCTGCACTTCCCAGTATCCGCGGGTCTCCGCGAAATCGCGTCCCTTGTACCTGACGAACTGGACGGTCGGGGTGATGTACTCGGCGGTGGTCATGTAGGTGTTTTCGAACATGCCGGGAACGTTGTTCTTCAGCACCTCGTTGCGCTTGGCGATGATGTTCTCGACGGAGAAGTTGTCCTCCTCAAGCGCAGGATACTTGTAGATGAACACTCCCTGCTGTGTATACTGCTTGACGTCGGCCACCCAGACGAAATCCTCGGCCTTGGTCTTAAGCTTGTATCCCGAAGGGAAATGCGGCGATCCGCCGATGACCGCCATAACTTGCGGAGCGATGGAATGCTCCTCGTAGAGCAGTGTGTTGTGGATCACGCGGTCACGCTCGGCCTGCTCAATGGCGCTGACCACGGTGGGGCCTTTCTCCTTGAGGATAGAAAGGGCCTCGTCGGCATCGTGGCCGCTGATCTGCAGGACGACCTGCGGCGCGGCCCAGACATCATTCTTGACCAGCAGGCCCGGAGTGGCGATCTGGGGATCGATGTTGAAGATCACGATGTTGCGGTGGATCTTAAACAGGTCGGCAAATCCGCCGGGAGCTACGTTCACGAGGGAATACAGCGGCTCGCGGATGTAGAGCCAGGGACAGTCGGCGGCCAGGAGCTCGCGTACCTCGTTGCCGAGGGCACCCTCCCAATCAGCCTTTTCAATCACGACAATGACCTCGCCGGCCTTGCCGCTGACGTTCGGGAGAAGGGCCTTGCCGGTCCCGCCCGAACATGAAGCGAGGCCGGTCAGGACCAAAGCCGTCGCCAGGATGGAAAAAATGCGTCTCATATCTTTGCGGTTTTATTTGATCAGTCTGCCTATGTCGTTCCCGAAAGCCAGGAACATAAGCCCCATCAGCAGGACCATGCCTATGACCTGCATGATAGTCAGGAAGCGGTCGTTGGGTTTGCGTCCCGTCACCATCTCGTACAGCGTGAACAGGATGTGTCCTCCGTCAAGCCCAGGGATGGGGAGCAGGTTCATCACGCCAAGCATGATGGACAGCAGCGCCAGCAGTTCGAGGAAGCGGTACCAGTCCCAGGTGCTGGGAAATACCTGACCGATGGCGATGAAGCTTCCAACCGACTTGTAGGCCTGCGTGCTCGGCGTAGCCACCAGGCGCAGGTCCTTGATGTATCCGCCTATCGTGGAGAAGGTCTCCTTGAATCCCGCCGGGATGGCCGTCAGGAAATTGTAACGCCGTGTCTGATAACCGGGCATGGCCATGTAGATACCTACGCGGCCGGTCGTGTCGACCTGCAGCCGGACCTGTAGCGAGTCCGCGTCGCGGAGCGCTACCGCGGACACGGTCTGTCCGGCGAAAGTCTCGAGCACCGGCCTCGAGTCCTGTACGTAGGGCACTCCCCTGCCCTCGATAGACACTATCCGGTCGCCCTTTTCCAGGCCCGAATCCACGTTCGGTGAACCTTCCATGAAGGAATCCACCACGAAAGGAACAGCGAGGTCGAACATTCCTGGGGTGTTCAGCACCTCCCCTATCATCGCACGGTCGATGTATATGTCAAGCGTATCAGTGCCGCGCAGCACAGTCGCCTTGCGGACGTTGCGGCGGGCCAGGTCGGCCTGCAGCATGCTGAAATTCTCAGGCACGTAGTCGTCGAAGGCAAGGATGCGGTCGCCGCTGCGGAAACCCATCTCGTAAGCCAGTTCGTTGACATAGATGGCGTTGTCCTCATTCGAGAAATACGCCTGTCCCCAGATGCCGAGGATGCAGCTGTACGCAATGATGGCGAAAATGAAGTTGTAAAGCACACCTCCCGCCATCACGAGCAGACGCTGCCAGGGCTTCTTGGTGCGGAACTCCCATGGCTGGGGATCCTTCTTCATGCTCTCGAGGTCCAGGGACTCGTCGATCATGCCGCTGATCTTGCAGTATCCGCCCAGCGGGAGCCAGCCTATGCCGTACTCGGTCTCGGCCTCGGCCGCCTTGGGGAAAAGCTTGGTGAACCACTTTGTCTTCTTGGACGAGAAAAGCTTGGCGCCTCCCACGTCGAAAAAGAGGAAGAATTTGTCCACACGTATGCCGAAAAGCTTCGCAAAAGTGAAGTGGCCGAACTCGTGGATGATGATGAGCACCGAGAGGGCCAGTATCACTTGAAGCGCTTTTATCAATACTACCATTTGATTATCAATTCATTGGCCCGACGCAATGCCCAGTCATTGGAAGCGAAGATGTCGTCGAGCGAAGGATTTGCTACAAAATCCGCACCTGCCATGCATTTTTCGGCTATGTGCGCGATGTCGTAGAATCCTATGCGGTCTTTCAGATAGGCCGCTACCGCGGCTTCGTTGGCCGCGTTGAGAACACAGGGAATGTTGCCGCCCCGGCGTATGGCCCCGAAAGCGAGGGCCAGGCACGGGAAGCGGTCCATGTCAGGCTCGGCAAAGCTGAGGGAACCCAGCTTTGCGAAATCCAGCTTGCGGTTGTTGAGCGGCAGGCGCTCGGGGAATCCGATGGCGAACTGTATGGGTTCGCGCATGTCGGGATGCCCGAGCTGCGCGATCACCGCACCGTCCTCGAACTCTACCATCGAATGGATGATGGACTCGGGATGCACGACTACATGGATGCGGTCTGGCTCGACGTCGAACAGCCATTTGGCCTCGATGACCTCGAAGCCCTTGTTCATCATGGTCGCGGAGTCGATGGTGATCTTGGCGCCCATGTTCCAGTTGGGATGCTTGAGCGCCATGTCCTTGGTGGCCTTGGCGATCAGGGTCTTGTCCCAGGTGCGGAAAGGACCGCCGGAGGCGGTGAGATGGATGCGGCTGAGGGCGTTGCCCTGCGCCGCCAGCAGGCACTGGAATATGGCTGAATGCTCCGAATCGACGGGAAGGATGGGCGCGTGATGCTCCTCGGCAAGGCCCATGACCACGGAACCGGCAGCGACCAGCGTCTCCTTGTTGGCCAGGGCGATGACCTTGCCCGCCTTGACGGCGGCCACGGTCGGAGCCAGGCCGCTGAAGCCGACCATGGAGGCCACGACGATGTCGATGTTGTCCCCCGCCACGAGGTCGCAGGCCGACTGGATGCCGGCGAAGACCTTGATGCCGTCAGGGTGCAGGGCGTCGGCCACCTCGCGGTAGTGCGACTCATTGCAGATGACCACGCTGTTGGCGTCGAATTCCCTCGCCTGGGCAATGAGCAGTTCAGTACTGTTGTTGGCTGTAAGAAGCTCTATCTGAAAGAGATCGGGGTGCTGCCGCACCACATCCAGGGTCTGCCGTCCGATCGAACCGGTCGATCCGAGTATCGCTATCCTCCTCTTCATCAGAAAACGATGTATTTTTCAGGGTCAACCACCTCGCCACGGTACCACAGCTCGAAACGCAGGTGCTCGTCCCCCTCCACCGATCCGCCCACAAGGGCGATGGAAGTGCCTGACGACACGCGGTCTCCAGTCTTGTGCAGGAGCCTACCGTTGTGCTTGTACACGCTTATGACGCCGCCTTCGTGCTGGATGATGATGGTATAGTCGGACCCGTCGGTCCAGCCGTCGAAGATGACGATGCCGTCAAGGATGGACATGACCACGGTATTGGCGGGAGCGGCAATGTCGACATAAGGGTGCATGACTCCGTCGAAACCCTGGGAGACCACTCCCTTGAGCGGGGTGAAGAAATGCAGCCCCTCGATGGGGAGTTCGCGCTCCTCGCTGCCGCTGACTCCGAACTGCTCCTCGCGGTTCACGAGGTCGCGCATCACTGAGTCGCGCCCGGCCAGGTAGGCGGCGTCGCGCCCCTCGGCGACAGCCGCATCCGCTAGGCGGATCACGCTGTCGACCGGCAGCGGCGCCTCGCCCTCGATCACCCGCACGAGGTTCTCCGAATAGAGCTCCCAGCGGCTGATAACATTCTCAAGCGAATCAATCCTGATGGCGTTCTGTATGGCGGCGCGGCGGGTATGGGCGTCGGGATATCCGGGTATGGAGGTGCGCAGCGGCGTATAAGCCAGCAGCGCATAGACGATGGCGAAAAGGACCACCACAGCCGAGATGACCGTCACGAAGAAACCGGGCTTCGTGAAGTGAAGCACCCACAGTTTGCGGTGGGTCAGGTCGTCCACGAGGGACAGGCGGAAACTCCGGGCCTTCGGCTGATTATTTTGCTCTGACATACTTTTTAACTAAATTTGCAGTCTCATGGAAAGACTGATCGGCATCGACTACGGAAGGAAACGCACGGGGCTCGCGGCAAGCGATCCCCTCGGCATCTTCGCGTCCGCACTCGAGACGGTACCGTCTGCAAAGATAATAGATTATCTTCAAAAATACTCCGAAAAAGAGACCATAACCCGATTTGTCGTGGGTTATCCCATGAACCTCGACGGCAGGCCCTCGGAGGCTGCGGCGGACGTAGACGCTTTCCTCCCCGTCCTCAAAAAGGCCTTCCCGGGCGTCCCGGTGGAGCTTGAGGACGAACGCTTCACCTCCGTACTTGCCCACAGGGCCATGATCGACGGAGGAATGAAATACAAGGACCGCAGGAACAAGGCATCGGTGGACCGCATCAGCGCAGCCATCATCCTGCAAGGATACATGGACAGAAAATCGAAAGGATTATGATACAGCCTATCTATCTCTACGGCTCGGAAGTGCTAAAGGCCAGGGCTCAGGAAGCCGACCTCAACCGCAAGGAAGAGCTTACCCAGTTGATCAACGACCTGAAGGACACGCTGGCGGTGGCCGACGGCTGCGGCCTCGCCGCACCACAGATCGGCGTCAGCCAGCGCGTGCTCATCGTCGACGGCACCGTCATGGCCGACGTCTACGACTACCTCGCCGATTTCAAGCGCGTCATGATCAATCCCGTCGTACTAGAGGAGAGTGCGAGCAAGTGCGAGTACAACGAAGGCTGCCTCAGCATCCCCGGCATCTACGCCGACGTGGTGCGTCCCGAGAGCATGACCGTCCGCTACTACAACGAGAAGTTCGAGGAAGTCACAGAGAAGTTCGACAAGTTCGCATGCCGCATGATCCAGCACGAAATGTCCCACCTGGACGGCGTCGTCTTCACCGACCTCGTCGCCCCCATCCGCAAGAAGATGCTCGCCAAAAAACTCCAGAACATCTCCCACGGCAAAGTCTCAACCCGATACAAAGCCAGGATCAAATAAAAAAAGCCGGTCGAACTGACCGGCTTTTTTGTTGTTTCATCCACTATTTGAGCGAAAGCTCGTTGAGAGGGGCGTCGAGGGCGAAGAGCTTGTTGGTCTTCCAGCTGGCGGCCTTCTTGAGCTGGTAGGCCGCGGTGGCGCGCACGTCGGCGACGCTGGAGCCGAAGGCCAGCTTGTAGGAGCCGGCAGCGGCCTCCCAGGCCGACGCGGCCTCGTTGAAGGAGGCGAGCTCATAGTTGGAGACCTTGATGGTGACGGTCTGGCTCTCGCCGGGCTTGAGCTCACGGGTCTTGGCAAAGCCCTTGAGCTCGCAGGCCGGCTTCTCGAGACCGCCCGCAGGGGCGGAGACGTAGAGTTCGACCACCTCCTTGCCGGCGACGGAGCCGGTATTTGTCACGGTCACGCTGGCCTCGAAGCCGTCAGCGACGGCCTTGACGACAGGCTTGCCGTAGGCGAAGGTAGTATAGCTGAGACCATAGCCGAACGGATAGGACACCTCCTTGCCGGCGGTGCAGAAGTAGCGGTAGCCGACATAGATGCCTTCCTCGTAATTGGTGTAGTCGACATCCTTCTGCAGCTGGCGCTGCTGAGGCTGCTGAGGACCGCCGAAGCCCATACCGCCCTGAGGCTGGGCGTTACGATTGTAATTGTAAGGGAAATTGGCTGAGGAAGGATGGTCCATGAAATTGACCGGGAAGGTCATCGGGAGCCTTCCGGAAGGATTGACCTTGCCGGTCAGCACATCGGCGACAGCGTTCGCGCCCTCCTGTCCGGGTGACCAGGGAAGGAGGATGGCGTCGACGCTGTTCTTCCAGGAATTGGTCTCAATGACACCGCCGATGTTCAGGACGACGATCACTTTCTTGCCGTTCTCATGGAAAGCCAGGCTGACGTCGCGGATAAGTTCGCGCTCGATGTTGGTAAGGTCAAAGTCATCGATCATCTTGCGGTCGGCGCCCTCGCCGGCATTGCGTCCTATGACGATGACGGCTACGTCATTGTTGCGCGCCTGGGTCGCGATGGCGCTGGCGGGGATGGCGACCTCGGCGAGCTTGGGAGACCCCATGAACCAGTTGCGTCCGCCGGTGGCGGTCAGGGCGCGGGTAGCAGCATCGAGGTCTATGGTCTTCTGGTAGAAGTCCATCAAGGCCTTGTCGGTGGTGAAACCGGCATTCTCGAGGCCTTCCTTCATGTTGACGACATAAGCCTTGTTGACGTCGCCGGAGCCGGTGCCGCCTGCCACGAAGTTAAGGGAGGTGATGCCATAGAGGGCAACCTTCCCTCCGGGAGCGAGCGGCAGGGCGCCTTCATTGCGGAGGAGCACCATGGCCTCACCGGCAGCCTTGCGGGCGACCTGGGCGTGGCCGCTGAGGTCAGGCTTGTTGGAATACTTGTACTTCTTGAACGAAGGGGTCTTGACGATGTACTCAAGCATGTGGCGGACATTGCGGTCGACATCCTCGATGGAGAGGCTGCCGTCCTGGACGCCGGCGACGATGCGGTCGATCTCGGTCTGGTTGCCGGGCTCCATGAGGTCGTTGCCGGCCCAGGCTGACTTGACGGTACCGGCCTTGCTTCCCCAGTCGGTCATGACTATTCCGTTGTAGCCCCACTCGTCACGAAGGATGGTAGTAAGGAGGTCCTTCTTCTGCTGGGTGTACTCGCCGTTGAGCTGGTTGTAGGAGGACATCACGGTCCAGGGTTTGGCTTCCTTGACGGCGATCTCGAAATTCTTGAGGTAGATCTCGCGGAGGGCGCGCTCGCTTACGCGGGCGTTGTCCTCGTTGCGGTTGGTCTCCTGGTTGTTGACGGCGTAGTGCTTGACGGACACGCCTACATCATTGCTCTGGATGCCCTTGACATAGGCGGAAGCCATCTTGCCGGAAAGGAGGGGATCCTCGGAGAAATACTCGAAATTACGGCCGCACAGGGGGTTGCGGTGGATGTTCATGCCCGGTGCGAGCAGCACGTCCACACCATACTCATGCACCTCCTGGCCCATGGCCTTGGTCACGGCCTCGACTAAATCGAGGTCCCATGAGCTGGCAAGGAGGGTACCAACCGGGAAACCGGTGCAATAGAAAGTCTGCGAAGCGCCCTCGCGGGTAGGGCTGATGCGGAGGCCGGCAGGGCCGTCCGCAAGGACGGTGCCGGGGATGCCGAGGCGCTCGATGGGGCGGGTGTTGCCGGCGGCGCCGGGCACCTGGGCGGCGACACCGGAGGTGACTCCGTTGACGATCTGGGCGCGTGCGCCACCGACGAGGAGCGTGGCTTTCTCCTGAAGAGTCATAGCTTTAAGGAC
>JAFYZE010000204.1 GCA_017548805.1 Bacteroidales bacterium | reverse complement strand
ACTGTCTTTTTCATTTTCCAAAAGTATTTTTCGATGCAAAGATATAAAAACTTTTGAATACTTTGCAATACAAGGTACTAAAATTTTCAAAAATCTTTCGGAATCGACTGCAAAAACCCGTATATTCGTGGAGAAACCGATATCGATGAATGCTATGTCCAAGTTTTTGACCAGGTTGACGGCCCTCGCGCTCGCGTGCGTACTGTTTGATATTGCCATATATGCGGCTCCACAGGGCGGTGAGCCCGGACGGAATGCGTCCAGAAGTGACGAGGCCTTGATGCGCGAATGGATAAGGACATTGGCCTCGGACGAATTCGGCGGCCGGAAGCCGATGACCCGGTATGAGGATATTACGGTGAATTATCTCGCCGGCCAGCTGGAGGAGCTCGGCCTCGAGCCGGCTTTCGGCGGCAGCTGGTTCCAGCCTTTCCGCATGATTGCCGTCACGGCGAAGCCCGTCGGGGGATCGCTGACGGCCAAGGGCAAGAAAAAGGTCAGCCTGCGCTATCCTGAGGATGTAGTGGTATGGACCGCACGCGCCACTGACATGGTGGAGATGAAGGGCGCGGAGTATGTCTTCTGCGGATTCGGCATCAATGCGCCCGAGTACGGATGGAATGATTACGAGGGCATAGATGTGAAGGGAAAGATCGTGATTGCGATGGTCAATGATCCCGGCTATTACGATGCCTCTCTCTTCCGCGGCCGGAACATGACCTATTACGGAAGGTGGCTGTACAAGTTCGAAGAGGCGCTCCGCCAAGGGGCGGCCGGCTGCCTCGTCCTGCACAATACCGAGGCCGCCAGCTACGGCTGGCATGTCTGCGTGAACGGCCACATGGAGGACAATCTCGCACTTTTCGACCCCGACACCCGTAACGCTGGTGAGCTTGGTATCAAAGGCTGGCTGCACGAGGACGGCGCCAGAAAGCTTTTCGAAGCGGCCGGAATGGATATGGATGAAGCAATTGCCGCGGCCAAGCGGCCCGGCTTCAAGAGTTTTTCACTCAGAGTAAAGGGCGATGTCCGTATGTCCGTAAGCTATGACATCCAGGAGACCCGCAACGTCGCGGCCATCCTCCGCGGCGGGTCCAAGGCCGACGAGGCCATAGTCATGAGCGCCCATTGGGACCACCTCGGCATTGGTACGCCGGACGAAACCGGCGATGCGATCTACAACGGGGCGGCGGACAACGGATCCGGCATGGCCGGACTCCTACTGGCCGCCCGCAAGTTCACGCAGCTCCCGGAGAGGCCGGACCGTTCCATCATATTCCTGTTCCCCTCTTCCGAGGAGAGCGGCCTTTTCGGTTCGGAGTACTACTGTGCGCATCCCGTCATCCCCATGGAAAAGACGGTTGCGAACCTGAACTTCGAGAGTGTCGGCCCTGCCGAACTGACCGAGGATGTGGTCATACTCGGCGGCGGGGAGAGCATGTTTGACCGCTATTATGTGGCCGCTGCGGCTGCCCAAGGCCGGTATATCTTCTTCGACGACGACAATTCCGACGGATGGTTCTTCCGCTCGGACCATTACAATTTCGTGAAGAAAGGCGTGCCGGCTGTCGTGGTGGAAAACGGCCTCCACCCCGTGGACCCTGCTCATCCAAACAAATATCCGATGGCATCGTGGTATCACAAGCCATCGGATGAGTATAGGGAGGATTGGGACCTTGCGGGCACGCTGGCCAACGTCAACCTTCAGTTCAGCGTGGGCCTGTCGCTGGCCAATGCCAAAACCTTCTGAATCCCTCCTTTATCACAGGCACGGTCCGGCAGAGTAATCGCGTGTGCGGTATTTGAACTTGGCCGACTTCTTTCCCGAGAATGAATTCCATTCCAGTTTGAGGTCGACGGTCTCGCCCTGCGTGTTCGGCAGGCACGTGAGGCGGAAGGCCACAAGGGCGTCGCCCTCACTGCCCAGATGGTCTCCGGCTGCGTCGTGGTACAGCGTCACCTTGTACGGATCCTCCGGGTCGGAGCTTGCTACGAGGTTGATCCTGTGCATGATGCCGTCAGACCACAGGGTGCGGAAACGGAGTGTGATGTACCCGTCCTCCACAACTGTCGTCCAGTCCCCGACGATTTCGAGGGGGTCGTTGCCGTAAGTCGCGGCATTGGCATCTTCTCCGAGGTCCGGGACAGGATTCTTGGTCAGGATGGAGTCGATCCAGTTGACATAGACATTACCGATATCGGCGTAAATGCCTCCCTCGTTCAACTCCTGTTCGGTAGGTTTTCGGTAGTTTACAAGGGCGCGGACTTCCTTGTCGCCGAAAGGCGATTTCTTCATGTTGACGGCATTCAGCACCGTCGCTTCGTCCAGCTGCATGCGGAAAGACGTATTGTCCGCGCTGGGCTTTACGGTAACGACGGCGGAAGGGTACATTATGCTGGGGTCGAAGCCGTCATCGTCCAGCTTGCAGGCGGCCAGGCTGAGGACTGCCGCCGTGATGGCAAACCATCTGAAAACATTTCTCTTCATAGTGTTCTTTTTCAATAACCGTCCAATAAACGCTATTTTTTTGAAAATCTTGCATGGTGGAGATGTGTTTTTTTGAAAAAAAGCCATGTGTTTGGCAGTCAGGGGTAAGAAATGCGTATATTTGGGACAGTTAATTGATTTACCATGAAAAGATTGCTCAAATGGGTCATCGGCATAATCGCCGTGCTCTGCATCGCTGTCGCGTGTATCTGGGGGCGCGAAATATCCACAATCAAGTCCGTCGAACAGGTCGGAGACAACCAATATCTGTACAAGATGGAATACAAGGCGGCTTACGACCTCGACGACCTCATCTCCAAGGATATCGACTCCAACTCTGAATTGCTGGATTATATCATCGGGCGCATCGGGAAGGGCATTCCCATCAAGATGAAAAGCGCTCAGGTCGCAGACGAGAACGGCGAGCTCGCCACTTTCAACTGTACGAGCTTCCAGGCCGCCAAGGCTGACGGCGAGGGATTCTGGTACGGACGCAACTATGACTATTTCAAGAATCCCACGATGGTGACCGTCTCTCATCCCAGGAGGGGCTATGCCTCCATCGCCGTCAGCGATATGTCGCATTTCGGATACTCGTTGGACAAGGTTCCCGGGAGCTTCGCTTCGAAGCTCAGTTGCCTTGCAGCCATTTACGCCCCGCTTGACGGAGTCAACGAGAAGGGCCTCTGCACGTCCATCATGGCCCTGCCGAAACAGGCTGCAAGGCAGGATTCCGGCCGGCACAAAGTCGGTACGACCGTTATCATGCGCCTGTGGCTGGACCGTTGCGCAACCGTCCAGGAGGCCTTGGACCTGCTGGAAACGGTAGACGTGAGCCATGATGCGGCGGTCGGCTCGGGATACCATTACATGGTGGCGGATGCCTTCGGCGACTGCGCCGTGGTGGAGTTCGACAAGTGGGACGGCTGGAAGACGATGATTGTCCGGAAAGGCGAAGGCGAGAACTCGATGCTCGTGACGAACCACCTCCTCTCGGAGAAATACTATACCACCGAGCCCGACCCAGAGGTCGGCAATCCCCACAGCAAGAGCTGGTGGAGGTACGAGACTGTCAAGGAATATCTTGAGGAACGCGATGGCAGGCTCACGCTCGACGAGGCCCTGGAATGTCTCGCAAATGTCCACTGGGTTGACCTGGACTGGGGTAACGGCACCATCGAGGACACGCAGTACACCTGCGTGTACGACCAGTCCGGCCTCAGTCTGAGTCTCCGGAACTGGAACGACTACGGCAAGACCTGGAATTTCAAGCTGTAGGGCTGCCGGAGGGAATACAGTTCAGGCACAAATTCGGCGTTAAAATGCGCTTTTTTCGCCTTTGCATACCTTGACGGAATCGATAGCCATCAGGAGCGCTATGGCGAACATCATCGGCATGATGAAGAGCTGGACAGGGTTGAATCCTTCGATGAGTTCGCTCATATGCAACAGCGTAAACAGCGCCATGAAACAGGCCAATACAGCATTGATAATCCTTGCGGTCTTCCCTCCATACACCATAAGGAGGATGCCCACTACCGGGACAAGATAGGTCAGGCAGGTCATAAAGGCCATCATTCCCACGGGAGCGGGACCTTCCTGGGCCACGATGCTATCTCCCCAGAAAGCGGGCAGGGCGTCTGCGAGTGAATGAGCAAGGAAACCAAGAACGGTCAGGATCCAGAAGAGGATAATGCGATTTTTCTTTTCCATTTCTCTTAGGTTTTGAATACGGTTGCAAAGTTACCCCGCATTTGCCTTTCGTAAAATCGCTAAAAATGGGGATTTCATGGGAGGGCGATAATCCCGACCTTTGCACCAACAAAGGAAATAAGGAATGGAATATTAAATCAAAAAGCATATGAAACCTGTTTTTAAGATTCTCCTGATGGAGATCGCCTATCTTGCCACGTTTATCCTCGGTGCCGCCAGCGGCGCTATTCATCCCGCATGTTATGCCTATGCCGGCGCGGTTCTTCCGCTGGTGTTTGCATTCATCTACCTCTATACCTGCACCATCATCCGTGGTTTCGGTGCGGCGACAGCCCTGAACGGATTCATCTTTGTCCTGTTCCTGATAGCCGGAGAAGCGGATATCGCATACATCATCGGCGCCATCGTCCTGACGGCGCTTGCCGAAATCATCCGCTATTCCTGTGGATATGACACGAAGAAGGGCGTCCGCTGGAGTTTTGTTCCCTTCGCGCTCTCATTCTTTGCCTACACCGCCCACTGGTGGACCGACACGGAAGGCTCCCTGGCTGCAGCAGTAGAAGAAATGCGTCCCGGATATGACCAGTTGATGATCCCGGTCATCAACAACGTCCCTGTGCTGATTGTGGTGGTTTTCTTGGCCATTCCCATTGCCATCCTGGCCATGAGGATCGCAGAGAAGGTCTTGAATAAGCCCGCAGGAACATTGGAATGATCGCATCCCGGTGCATTTTTGGTGCAACTTTATTTCATAAGAATGGGGATTCCGCTTATCCTTCGACCAACGGTCGAAGGATGCGGGGGTCGAGGTGGTTGGTTGAGGAAGAATATAGTGCGCCTGAGATAATTCGGGGATTCCGCTCGCTGGGCGAGCGCTATCCCTGGCCCCTTGCCGGGGCGGCCCGTGCAAAAGGGAGCAGGCAGCTGATGGCCTTTCTGGCCATCCTGGCTGTTCCCGTTTCCAACCCTTACGAAAGCAAGCTTTCGACGGGCCGGAAACGAAAACAGCCGGTCGCTTTCGCGACCAGCTGCCTTTCCCGTTTGCGGAAGAAGGGGGATTCGAACCCCCGATACCCCGTGAAGGGTATACCGGTTTTCGAGACCAGCGCCTTCAGCCACTCGGCCATCCTTCCTT
>JAFYZE010000033.1 GCA_017548805.1 Bacteroidales bacterium | reverse complement strand
TCTCGCCGGTCACTATGAGAAGGTTCCTGAGTTCACCCTTGACGAGAATGGCAACGCCTCCGTCACCTGGAACCCGTACAACACTGGCAAGACCCATGGTTACCAGGCTGGCAAGAACGAAGTCTATCCGTTCCCTTACAGCGAGCTGCAGGTCAACGAGAACCTCGTCCAGAATCCTGGATACTAGTCCTAACCGTTATCTAAACCAAGAGGGGCGGCCGTTTCGGTCACCCCTCTTTTTTATGGAATACTGATCAGAATGCCTGACGGAAAGTTTCGTTGTCGGACTTGAACATCCTGACAGCGTCTTTAATGGTCATGCCGGTGGATTCTTTTCCGAGATCGGGGATGTTGAACGACTTGAGATTGTAGTCGTAGAATCTCGAGGACTTCTGGGGAAGGACGAAAGGCTTGGTGGTATTGCCGTTCTCGTCGATATGGCAGAAATACGGCTTACCGTACTGTCCGTCCCCCCGCTTGCTGGCAAAGACGAACCAGCGGCTGTTGGAAGACCAGCTGTGGTATGTGTCGGATTTGTCTCCCTTGACGTCATCAAGTGCCTTGGATTCTCCTGTCGCCAGGTTGACCAGATGCAGGGTGCTTTCGGGATGATTGATGGGGAAAGTCCCGTAAGAGGCGACGGTGAACATGACCCATCTTCCGTCCGGAGACGCCTTTGGATGGCATACGGACCCATTGTGTGCGTGTCCGCTCCAGAGCGTGTCCACCTGCTCTCCTATGCGTCCGTCAGACGTGTCGAAGTCCGCCCTGACCAGGTCATACCTGAGGTCTTCGACATTCTGCGGAACTGCAATGGAGTCCGCTACGCAGTAGAAAACGGACTTTCCGTCAGCGGAGAAGCAGGGGAAGGTCTCGAAGGCGTCCGCCCGTGCCACATGAGGCACGTTGACCATGACATTCCTGTCGAAATCCGCGACCGTCAGGTCCGAGGCGGTGTCGTAAACCTCCATGCGCTTTGACGCGACGGTATGCATGCCCGGGAGCACTATGTTGGTGGAAAACACTCCGAATCGTCCCGAAGGATGGAGATCCCCGTAGACGGTTCCGGAGAGCATGCCGTCGGCATTGAGGGTGAGCTTCCTGAGCTGCCCGTCACGGTTCAATATGGCTCCGCCGTGAGGCCCGCGTATGTAATACATGGAGAGATCCCCGCGCTGCTGACCGTGGATATGGCAGTTCATGCAGGCATTCTCCGTGTGCTGGTGGTCGCATATCACCGTCTCGCTGAAATCCTCCAGGCAGCGTTCCATGATGGAAACCTCGTTCCAGTTCTGGTACGCCGGCTCGATGAGGCGGTATGTCAGGTAAGGATCGATCCCGTCGGCGCTGACGAAGACCGACCAGCTGTCGGTGACTTTCCTGCCGTCGATTACGGCTTCGGCCTCCACGGTGATGGTTTTGCCGGCGGCTCCGGCCATGAATCCTTTCCAGCGTGAAACCTTCCATTCGACTTCGGTGCCTTTCATGCTTATGGACTTTCCGTCAAGCGTGAAGGTCGTGCGCGCCTTGCGGGCGCCTTCCATCGCATAGCGGAAATTCAGGGGAGCTATGTTGGCGGGGATGGTAACGTCCTTGTAGTCAGGATAGATCACCAGGGGGCCTTCGCTGCCATATGCGGGCGTGGAGGTTTCCACGCTGCGGCATCCCAGCATCAGGGCGCCGGCGATGAAAAGGAGGAATGATCTGTACAGTATATCGTGTCTCATGGCATCGTCAATATTGTCTGTCCATTTCCCTCATGTAATAGTACCAGTAGGTATTGCGGTAGTTGTCGGGATAACGGAAAAAGCGTTCCATCCTGTTGATGGTGGATGTGCTGATCCCATATTCTGCCGCTTTCTCCGCAGTCAGTTCCTCTCTCATACTGAGCCAAATGAGAACTGCCTCATGATATATAGGAGCGTCGATCATATCCTCGGAATAATCCTCGATGAAATGCTCCATGTCAAACATAAGCAGATCGTAGCACAGCAGGTATTCTCTGGCCATGGTGTTGGACGGATCGGCGTCCACGAGCTCGAGGAGCACCGGCCTGAACTGATTTGTGCTGTATACGAAATCGGATTTGGGGAGCCTGGCGTGGGCTTCCGCTATCCAGGCCTTCGTGGACTCGTCCTGATGCCCTGGCATAACGCTCCGCGCCCATTTGCCGTAGGACAGGGTCTTGCTGAGCAGGCCGAGGTACTTTTCCGCTGCACCGTCCTCGCCGTTTATGAGGTTGACCTTGGCGAGACGGACGAGATACCTCGCTCCCGTATGTCTTGGCGATGCCTGGAGGGCTATCATCGCGCTCTGCTCGGCAAGAGTCATGTTGCCGAGCTGGTACCATGCCTCTCCGGCGATGCCGCTGGAGAACTGGGAGATCTCAGTGGTGATCCACAGCAGGAGGCTGTTGGCATAGTTTTGGGCGTAGTTGAAAAGTGAATGGCCCAGGCGTCCGTCCATGGCGAATGCGAGGTTGTAGCAGCAGCTGGCCTCGGTCATGTACAGGTCTTTCTTCGAACGCTTCATGACCTTGTCCCAGTGTTCCCTTTCGACCTCGGTGTCCAGGCCTATGATCCTGTCGTATTCGAGGTTGGGGAAGCCCCAGGGTCTGCCCCAGTACTTGTGTGTGGGAGATCCGAGGGCCCAGACGCCGAATGCGAGGAACAGCGCAGCGGCGACGGGCTTCATCCATGTCTTCCTGAACCGGAGCGCCGCCAGCAGGAGGGCAAGGAAACCCAGCACAGCCACGGAGTATTGTGTGCAGTAGTAATTCTCAGTCTCACGGAAGAACGACAGGATGTAGAATAATGCAGCTACCGCAAGCGACGGCCATTTCCCGAGGAAATGACGGCATATCCTGTATGCGGCTGCCGCAATGGCCACTATGATGAGCGCAATGATAAAGGGGCCCACTACGGGGAAACGCAGGAACTGGTCTACGAAATCGCTTCCGAACATGGCGAGCCACCCCGTGCCCCTGTATGTCTGGCGGATGTAGTCCCAGTCGTATACGAACAGGCTCATCTGCTCCCTGCGCATGAGATGGTAGGGATAGGCAAAAAGGAAGAAAGCGAAAGCCGCAAGAAACGCCAATACCGCAGCCAGGGGACCGATATGTCTTTGGTCGATTTTCATCAGGAGTCAGGTCAGTTACGCTACATTTTGACGAGCTCATAGTCCCTGGAACCCAGGCCGATCTTCTCGGCATGCTCCAGGCAGCTCTTCCAGTCGATGGTAGGACGGTTGTTCTTGAAAAGTTCGAAATAATTGACGAAACCGGGCCTGGCCATGTTGTCACCTACCTGGCCGTTCTTGAACGGCTCGACGGAATTGCACAGGTCCACGCAGGCCTGGTCAAGCGCGAGGGGGTCGAACGAACAGAGCATGCCGATGTCCGGAATGATCGGAGCGTCGTTCTCGGAATGGCAGTCGCAGTTGGGAGATACGTCCACGATGAGCGAGATATGGAAATGCGGCCGGCCGTCGACGACGGCCTTGGCGTACTCCGCCATGCGGCAACCGAGCATCTCGTTGGCGACGCTGTCGGCAAAGCTGATGGCGTCGAAGTTGCATGCGCCGAGGCACCTGCCGCAGCCGACGCACTGTTCGGTCACTGTCATCTTGCGGCGCTCCTCGTCAAAGACGAGTCCGCCGTTGGCGCACTCCTTCTGGCATTTGCGGCAGCCGCGGCAGAGGACGGAGTCTATCTGCGCCTTGCCGGCGCTGTGCTGGTCCTTCTTGCCGGCGCGGGAGCCGCAGCCCATGCCGATATTCTTGATGGCGCCGCCGAATCCGGCTTCTTCATGTCCCTTGAAATGGCTCAGGCTGATGAAGATGTCGGCGTCCATCACGGCGCGGCCGATATGGGCTGCCTTGACATATTCTCCTCCGCGGACGGGAACATCGATGTCGTCTGTGCCCTTGAGTCCGTCGGCTATGATGACGGGGCATCCCACGCTGAGAGGAGTGAAGCCGTTCTCCCAGGCGCAGTAGAGATGCTCCAGGGCGTTCTTCCTGTAGCCGGGGTACATGGTGTTGCAGTCGGTCAGGAAGGGCTTGCCTCCAAGCTCCTTGATGACGTCAACGACCGCCTTGGCGAAATTGGGACGGAGGAAGCTGATGTTGCCCAGCTCTCCGAAATGCATTTTGACGGCAACGAACTTGCCGTCAAAATCAATATTGCCGATGCCGGCTGTACGGATCAGGCGCTGCAATTTCCGGGGAATCGGCTCCCCGTACATCTTGGTGCGGAAATCCGTGAAAAAGACTTTCGGTTTTTCCATAGACTGTTATCTTAGGTCGGTTATGAAATAGCTTTTATCGAGTTTCTTGGTGTCGAATGAGAATGCGTTGACCGGGCCGGCTGTAGTGAGGTTGAAGTCCTTGACCGTGACGGTGATGACATTGCCGTCGGAGGTGTTGACAAGCAGTCCTGCAGGTTTCTTCGCGGCAGTGAGCATGAGCGACAGCTCCGTGATGTTGCCGCCCTTGGTGGCGGGCTCCAGCACGGCCTGGGTCACTTTCTGCCCGTTGAAGGTGGTGGAGACGGTCTTCTTCAGTTTGAAAGCCTTGTCTACGGCACCCACTATCAGGGCGGGATTGGCCTCGTAGTCGAGTCCGCCCTCCTTGACGCTCTCTATGTAGCACTCCTCGGCTGCCGTGTCCACCGTCCAGCGCGTTGCGCCGTCGCAATACACTTCCAGTCCGTCGCCTTTCATGACGAAGGCATCTCCCTGGAGGAGTATCGTCCCTGATCCGCTGAGCGGGACCTGCCCGCTCATGGAGTAGGAATATCCGAACGATGCGCATGCATCCGAAAGGGTCTTGGCGAAATCGGTCACGACATTCTGTCCTGCGGCTGCGATGCCCAGGAGCATGAGAAGGAGTGCGGTCAGTCTTTTCATTTCATGAAGGCTTTGAGGATCGCATCGAGATCGTCGAAGTTCGTGATGAGGACCTGACGCGGTTTCGAACCTTCCTGAGGTCCCACGATACCGGCGGCCTGGAGTTGATCCATTACACGACCAGCTTTTGCATAACCCATGCCGAGTTTGCGCTGAAGGTCCGAAGTCGAGCCTTTTTGTGTCATTACGACCATCCTGGCCGCTTCTTCGAAGCGTTCGTCGAGGTCCTTCATATCTATCATGCCGCCTCCGCCTTCTCCTTCGGCGGGCTCAGGTGAAGGCAGGTAGTACGGAGTGTTGTAGCTCTTCTTGTAGCCCTGCTGGTCGCCGATGAACTCCGTGATGGTGTTGATCTCATCGTTGGAGATGAAGCCGCACTGGATGCGCTCGGTCTCGACTCCGGCGTAGTAGAGCATGTCGCCGCGGCCTATGAGTTTCTCCGCTCCGGTATTGTCGAGGATGGTGTTGGAGTCAATGCGCGTGGTCACGCGGAAAGCGATCCTGGCAGGGAAGTTGGCCTTGATGAGGCCGGTGATGACGTCCACGGAAGGACGCTGGGTGGCAATGACGACGTGGATGCCGGCGGCGCGGCCCTTCTGGGCGAGGCGCACGATCGACCCCATGATGCTTTTCTGCATGTTCTTCGCCTCCGAGCCGCTGCCGCCGGACATGGCCAGGTCGGCGTACTCGTCGATGATGACCACGAGGTAGGGGAGGAAGCGGTGTCCGTTCTCGGGGTTGAGCTTGCGGTCCTTGTACCGCTCGTTGTAGAGCTTGATATTGTTGACGTATGCCTTGCTGAGGAGTTCGTAGCGTTCGTCCATCTCGGTACAGAGCGAACGCAGTATCTTCTCGGCTTCCTTGGGTTTCTTGACGATGGCATTCTCGGCCTCCTCATCCTCGTCGGCATATGTCGGCAGGACGGCGAGATAGTGCTTGAGCAGGCGGCCGTAAGCCGAGAATTCCACCATCTTCGGGTCGATGAAGACCAGCTTCATCTCGGCCGGGTGCTTGGAATAGAGGAGAGAGGCGATGAGGACGTTCAGGCCGACGGACTTGCCCTGCTTGGTGGCTCCCGCCACGAGGAGGTGAGGCGAGTCCGCCAGGTCGAAGACCTTGACCTTCTTGGTGATGGTGCAGCCTATGGCGACGGGCAGCTCCGCCTTGCTGTTGCGGAACGCCTCGTCGTTCAGCAGGCCCTTTATCGGCACGATGGAAGGCTTGTCATTGGCGACCTCGATACCGACGGAATCAGGCAGCGTGACGATGCGCACTCCGCGTGCATTGAGAGACATGGCGATGTCGTCCTGGAGACTGCGGATATTGGCTATCTTGACGCCCGGAGCGGGGTAGACCTTGTAAAGCGTGACGGTCGGGCCGACGATGGCCTTGACGTCCACGATCTCGATCTTGTAGTTCTTGAGCGTGGAGCGGATCTTGTTGTTGTTGCGGTTGAGCTCCTCGTCGGACACTATCTGCGTTCCGGAGGCATGGTCTTCCAGGAGATCCAGGCTTGGGAACTTGTATGAAGGAAGCCCCTCGGGGGGATCCAGGCGTATGTCGATGCGCGGAAGCTGCTCTTTCACTTCGGTGTCGAGATCCTCGCCGCGATCTATTTCGAAACTGCCTTCAGCCGTTTCAGCAGGAGCGGAAACCGGGTTGACAGAAGCTTTCAACGGAGAAGGTGCGGGGATGACCGGAGCGGGCTCGGGTTGAGGTTCCGGTTCGGGTTCGGGTTCCGGCTCGGGCTCACGGCGCTTCCTGAAAGGAAGGACCGGCTTGCGTTCGGAGACCTTTTCCTCGGCTTTCTCAAAGCTGGGAACAGTCTCTTCGGTTTTGTCCGCGTCCTTGGCTCCCAGACTACCGAACCACTCCGAGAAGCGCTTGCTGGACAGGATCAGCCAGCCCAGGGTGAGGGCGCAAAGCAGGATCCCGGTCACTGCGGGGCCGAAAAGGTTGGTCAGCCAGCCGGTGACATGGGCGCCGCATTCGCCGCCCGGGCCTGCGCCGAAGAGCGTCTGGATGCCGGCGAGCCGGCCTATGAAGGCGCAGAGCAGCGCGGCGACCAGAGCGCCGCTGAGGGTGACGAGCGCAGTCTTGAGCAAAGACCTCTTCCAACGGCCTGCGAGCAGGCGTATTGCCATGGCGAATAGCAGAATCAGGAAAGCGAAGCTTCCGAGTCCGAACCATTTGACCATAAGGGTATTGGCCCACTTGAGGCCAAGCTTGCCGCCGAGGTTGGCCACACCGACGGCCTGATCCATCATCGCCGGATCACGGAGCAGGCTCTGGTCCTGCTTCCAGGTGAAGACATAGGAGACCATGGCAAGCAGGGTGAACAGGGCGAACAGCGCGAGCGCCGCTCCCAGGGCCTTGACCGCCCCGGTCTTCTGCCTGTCGTCCCAGGTGTCCCAGAATTTGAGTTTCGGCAGTCTGATCATTTTTTCCGGTTGTTTTTCCTTCTCTTGTTGTTCCACCCGCGGTTCTGGGGCTGCTGGACGCCTCCGACGTTGATGCTCATGCCCGGCCTCGAGAACGAGGCGGAGTCGGCAATCTTGGTGAGGCTGATGCCTTCGGGAACCTTGATGCGGTAGTCTGATAGCTTCTCGATATCGTTGAAAATGGTCTTGTCAGCGACGCTGTCCTTGTTCCAGATGAGGTACTGCTGGCGCATGTAGATGGCCAGTGAGCGTATCATCGCGGTCTTGACCTCGCCCTCTGGCTCGGTGGCGATGAGGTCGATGATGCTCTCTATGTTGCGGCCGTAGTGCGTGGCCTTGACGGGCTTGTTCTTGAGGGGGATCACCTGCGGCCTGGAGCTGAGCTCCTCCACGACCGGGGCGGGATAAGGCGAATCGATGTCGAGGTCGAGTCCGGCTATCAGGTAAAGGTGGTCCCAGAGTTTCTGCTCGTAGTTCTCCTGCTGGTGGACCTGGGGGTTGAGGAGTTCCATGACCTTGACCACGGCCCTGGCCTGCTCGCTGCGCTTGTCCCTGTCCTCGATGTCCCTGAGCTGCTCGACCATCCTGAGGATGTTGCGCCCGTATTCGGGCATCCGGAGTTTCTCCCTCTCGGTATTGTAGTATAGCTTGACGGTATTGTTGTTAGCTTCCATGAAAGTGGATTTATTACATAACTTACAAAGATAAACAAAAACAGCGACTATTCCCGTTTTATTTTTCAAAGAAACTGATTTTGAATCCGCCATTTGTCAAAGACTGTTTTTATGTGTATCTTAGCGGTTTGTAAACACCATCAGCGATATGACCAAGGCATTCTGCGTAGCAGGACATACCTTCCACCTCGAGCTGCCGGACGGAGCCGCGCTCTGGCCCCTCCTGACGCAGTACGACGAGTTCGTCACGGAACCCGTGGCCGACCCTCTCTTCGTCCTCTCCGCCGTGGAGAGCCTGTCCGTCACGGACAAGGCTCCCTTGTATGTGGCCGAGCCGGAGGAAGAGGGCCAGCCCCGCCTGGACCTGTATTCCTGCAAGGAAGGATGTCTCGTGGAGACGGCTCCTCTCGCCACCCTTCCTCCGTGCGCAAGGATGCTCATGTCTCCTGACTACCGCGAGGGGCGTATTGAGTTCCTGAAGACCTCACAGTCATCCGCACTCTTTGCCGTCAACAACTCCCTGATGCTCATGTTCGCTTTCAGGAGCGCTTCGTACCAGACGCTGGAGATGCACGCTTCGGTCATAATGAACGGCGGCCGGGGATATCTGTTCCTCGGGAAGAGCGGTACCGGCAAGAGTACGCACAGCGGCCTGTGGCTCAAGCATATAGAGGGGAGCGAACTGATGAATGACGACAATCCCGTCATACGCGTCGGCGAGGACGGAGTCACCCGTGTATACGGCTCGCCATGGAGCGGCAAGACCCCTTGCTACCGCAACGTCAGCGCGCCGATAGGCGCCATCGTCCGCATACGCCAGGCCAAGTTCAATGCCATCAAGAGGCAGAACACCCTGGAGTCCTACGCCTCGGTCTATTCCTCATGTTCCGGCTTCAAGGCCGACCGCGGGATGGCTGACGGCCAGCACAAGACCCTGGAGCACATCGCCCTGAACGTGCCGTGCTACACGCTGGACTGCCTGCCGGATGAGGATGCGGCCCGTGTCTGCGCGGCTGCGGTAAAGAAGGAGGGAGGGGATGAATAAGGTCGTCGTACCGAACTCCATCCTCCTGGGCGAGGTCAAGTCGATGCTCGCCGAAGGAAAGGACGTCGTGATTCCCACCAAGGGCAACAGCATGCTGCCCTTCATCCGGGGAGGACGCGACAGCGTGAACCTGCGCAGGCTGGACACGCTGGAGGTCGGGGATATAGTCCTCGCGGAGATCCGCGAAGGGGTTTACGTGCTGCACCGCGTCTTCGCGGTCGACGGGGACTCCGTCACCCTCAAGGGGGACGGCAATCTCCGGAACGTGGAGCAATGCCGGCGGTCGGATATTGCCGGGACTGCGTTGAACATTTTGAAGGAAAATGGCAGGGAAGCGGACTGCAGGGGGCGGAAGGCCATGCGCCGGGCGCGAGCCTGGCGTACGATGCCGACGCTCTTCCGCCGCGTTTTCCTGGGTATATACAGGAGGATTTTTATATGAAGATAGTAGAAGGATTCAGGCTCCGCCCCCTGGGCAAGGAGTTCATAGTGACGCCGGAAAGCGTCGCGCAGATCAATTTCAACAAGATGATCTCCCTCAACTCTTCCGCGGCTTACCTGTGGAAGTCGGTGGAGGGCAAGGAGTTCACGGCCGAGACCCTCAGGGACCTGCTGCTCGAGCGCTACGACGTCTCCGAGGAGATCGCCATGCGTGATGCGGAGAACATCGCGCGTACCTGGATCGAGGCGGGTGTCGCACAAGAATAACATGCCATGAAAGATTTCCGCACTTGCATGAAAGGCCTGGCGGTGATGGGCCGCCCGCTCAGGGGAAAAGTCCTCGTGAGCTGCCTCATCGGAGTCGTGCGCATAGCCGCTTCGATGGCTTTCGTGTGGGTGTGCAAGGCCCTCGTTGACATCGCCACGGGCGTCTCTTCCGAGCCTATAGGCCTATATGTGGGCTACATGGTCGGGATAATGCTGGTCCAGGTCATCTCAAGCGTGGCGTTCGGCTGGTGGGAGGGGATGATAGTCACCAAGACCCAGAACATGTTCAGGGCCAAGGTCTTCGGGCATATCCTGGACAGTGAGTGGAACGGCCGCGAGGCCTTCCATTCCGGGGATATGGTCAACCGCCTCGAGGAGGATACCCGTGTGGTCGTCGACCTTCTCTGTACGCGCGTGCCGGATTTCATCGTGACGCTGGTGCAGCTTGTCGCCGCTTCCGGGTTCCTGTTCGTGCTGGAGCCCTCTCTTCTATGGGTGCTGCTCATACTCATGCCGGTGGCGGCCATCGGCAGCAAGATGTTCTTCAAGACCATACGCAGGCTTACCTCCCTCATCAGGGCAAAGGACAGCGAGATCCAGGGGCACATGCAGGAGAATCTCCAGCAGCGCGTCCTGGTCAAGACCCTGGGCTGTTCGGACCAGGTGATAGACCGGCTCGACGACCTCCAGCAGGACGTTATGTCCAATACTATCCGCCGCCTGAACTACAATGCCGGCGCACGCTCCTTCCTGCGGATAGGCTTCATGGCCGGCTATGCCGCGGCATTCCTCTGGGGAGTGTTCGGCATTAAAAGCGGGGCTGTAACCTTCGGTATGATGACGGCTTTCCTCCAACTGGTCGGACAGGTCCAGAGGCCCATTGCCGATATCAGCCGACATATCCCTGCGTTCATACATTCACTTACTTCCGTAGAGCGCATCCTCGAACTCACCGACCTGCCGCTCGAGGCTGAAGGGGAGGATATCGTGTTCTCCGATGCCCCGGGCATACGCCTCGAGGATGTCAGTTTCGCTTACACGGATGTACCGGAGGGAGTACCTTCACAGCTGGTCCTGGAGCATTTCTCATATGATTTCAAGCCGGCGACGGTCACCGCCGTGATGGGCGTTACAGGAGCTGGCAAGAGCACGCTGACGCGCCTCATCCTTGCGCTCCTGCATCCTTCCCGCGGCTCCATCGTGCTTTATTCCGGCGACCGCAGCGTCCCCGTCAGTCCTTCCACCAGGTGCAATTTCCGTTATGTCCCGCAGGGCAACAGCCTGATGAGCGGCACCGTGCGTGACAATCTCCTTCTCGCCAATCCTTCCGCTACGGAGGAGGAGATGAAGGAAGCGCTGCATCTGGCAGTGGCTGATTTCGTGTTGGACCTGCACGACGGACTTGATACCGTCTGTTCCGAGAAAGGAAGCGGCCTCAGCGAGGGCCAGGCGCAGCGCATCGCCATCGCCCGCGCGCTCCTGCATCCGGGCGGGGTGCTCATCCTCGATGAGGCTACATCCGCCCTTGACAGGGACACGGAGGACGAGCTGCTTCTCAGGCTCTCCAAAAAAATAAGCGGCGGG
>JAFYZE010000032.1 GCA_017548805.1 Bacteroidales bacterium | reverse complement strand
TGCGCGGAGCCGTCCTGAACGGACAGGGCATGGCTACTTTCTGCCTGCGCTTCGTCGATGAAAAGGGAAATCCCGTCACCGGCTATACGCTCTCGTCTGAAATGTCCAAGAAGAAGAAATGAGTATGAAGAACAGAATATTGGCAACAGTCCTGGCCGCAATGATGACCATAGCGGCCTCGGCCCAGATAGGGAGTCCTTACATTCATGACCCGTCCACCATCGTGGAATGCGACGGCAAGTACTATACGTTCGGAACCGGAAGCGGAGGCTTGATCTCCGAGGACGGTTGGAACTGGCACAGCGGCGGCGTCCGCCCCGGAGGCGGTGTCGCACCTGACGCGATCAAGATCGGCGACCGTTATCTGGTAGTCTATTCTACCGGCAACGGATCCGGCCTGCGTTACAGCTCCCACGTTTATGCGATGTGGAACAAGACCCTCGATCCCGAGTCTCCGGACTTCGAGTACACCGAGCCCATGGATCTCGGCGGATCGAATGGCTATGAGGACTGCGACGGCATCGACCCTGGTCTCATGATGGGGCCTGACGGCAGGCTCTGGCTTGTCTACGGTACCTATTTCGGTTACCTGCGCATCAGGGAGCTCGATCCCAAGACGGCGAAGCCGATAAGCGAGCCCGTCGACGTCGCCCTCTCCTGCGAAGCCGGAGAGATGATGTACAACGACGGCTGGTACTACTTGCTTGCTACCCACGGCACCTGCTGCAGCGGCGTGAACTCCACCTATGAGATCATCGTCGGACGTTCCAAAAGCCCTACCGGTCCTTATATCGACAATATCGGGAGGGACATGGTCCATGGCGGCGGCAGGCTCCTGCTTGCCTCCGAACCCCGCCGCATCGGCGCCGGGCACTTCGGCCGCTTCATCGTGGACAAGGGCATTGAAAAGATGTCGTTCCACTTCGAGGGTGACCTCGACCGCAGCGGCAGGAGCGTTCTCGCCATCCGCCCGCTTATGTGGAAGGACGGCTGGCCGGTTGCCGGCGAGCCTTTCGAGAACGGTGAATACAGCCTTGTTTCCGAGAGAAGGGGATATGCCCTGGAACTCGCAGTCAACAATGTCCCCATGGCTGGCGGCATGCGAGGCTTCAACCGCAACGGCGATGACAACGTCGTGGCCCTGGAAGATCAGAAACTCGCGGATGTCATCGGCACCTGGCCTGAGGGAGAGATCGCTCTCCGCATCGGCCCCGAGCTCTTCAGGCCCCATCAGGCATGGGAGATCACCGAAGTCCCCGAACTCGGCGGATATCTCGGAGGAGCCTATTGCAAGATCACCGTCGCCGGAACAGGCCGCGCGCTTGCGGCTACGGCCGAAAAGGAGGTTACTACCGTCCCCGAATTCACCGGTGCTCCCGAGCAACTTTGGAGAATCGACAGATTAATAGATGGAACTTACAGGATTATGCCTAAATTTGTACCAGGCACCGATGAAGAGCTCGTGCTCGTTTCCGTCGCCGACAGTACCCCTTCCCTGGGATTATTCGATCCTGATAGCGACAACTCCAAATGGAATCTCAAAAAACACTGATACTATGAGAAGAATCTTCACTGTCCTTTTGCTCCTTTGCCTGACGGCATTTGTTGCCGTTCAGGTCCAGGCGCAGAAGAAAAACGCCAAGATTGACGTGGCTGAGGCCTTGAAGGGCTATTTCAAGCCCGTCACCACGCCTTCGGCCGCACCTGACGTGGACGGTTTTATCCGCCGCTGGATGCTCCTCGAGCCGATCAGCAAGCCCAATCCCACGAACAGGGTGTTCACGGATTCCTATACCCGTGAGAACCTCAGCGTGGAGTATTTCCCCGACCAGCTGACCGTCATCCCCAAAGACGGTGACAAAGTAAAGCTCACGATGGAATACCAGCCTCCGGTGAACCTCAGTTCAAACCGCCCTGCCGCACAGCAACAGGACCAGCCAAAGTTCGTCAAAGCAACGCTGACCTGGCATGCCCTTGACAGCGACCATTTCTTCGTCAAGCTCTTCCGCTTCGCGACAGGCCTTGACAAGGACCGCTATGGCGTCATCTTCTGGTCCGTCACCGTCATCAACTGCGAGGAGGACATCGAGAATGTCAGGCTCGCGGTCGGCTCCAACAAGGCCGCGAGATGGTGGGTCAATGGCGAGGAAGTCCTGCTCCTTGCTGGTGACCGCCACATGGGTGTGGACAGCGCCGTTTCCGACCGCGTCACCTTGAAGAAGGGCAGGAACATCCTCCGTGGAGTCACCATGAACGGACCCGGCATGAGCGAGTTCTGTGCCCGCTTCATCGACGACACGGGCAAACCCGTCACGAACTATACTATTACGTGCAACTGATAAAGCCCTGACAACCATGAAAAGAACGACTATCATAGCATTGGGAGCAGCCCTGCTCCTGTCGGGCGTATCACTGCATGCCCAGACGGGCGCCCCGTACATCCATGACCCGTCATCCATCGTTGAATGCGACGGCAAGTACTACACTTTCGGAACCGGTGGCGGAGGCCTGATCTCCGAGGACGGCTGGAACTGGCACAGTGGTGCCGTGAGGCCCGGCGGCGGAGCAGCACCTGACGCCATCAAGATAGGTGACCGCTACTTAGTCATCTACGGAACCACTGGTGGTGGAATGGGCGGAGGTCACGCCAGCAAGATCATGACCATGTGGAACAAGACGCTCGATCCGGAGTCGCCTGACTTCGCTTACTCCGAGCCTGTAATGGTCTGTGAATCACTCGTTGACGAGGACTTCAACGCCATCGATCCGGGTGTCCTTCTGGACCCGACCACGGGCCGTATGTGGCTTACCTGCGGTACATATTTCGGACATATCCGCCAGGTGGAGATCGACCCGAATACGGGGTTCCGTGTCGAAGGCAATGAAGCCATCGATGTCGGAAGGAACATGGAGGCCTCTACCATGATGTACCGTGACGGCTGGTATTACCTGCTCGGCACCCATGGCACTTGCTGCGACGGTGTCAATGCCACTTACAACATTGTCGTGGGCCGTTCCCGCAACGTCAACGGACCTTTCATCGACAATGTCGGCCGTTCGATGATCCAGGGCGGCGGCAAGTCCGTCATCACGACGGAAGGCCGCCTTGTAGGCCCCGGTCATTTCGGCCGTTACATCGGGGAGGAGGGAGTTGAGAAGTTGTCCTTCCACTGGGAGGCTGACATGGACCAGAGCGGCCGTAGCGTACTCGGCATCCGCCCGCTTCTGTGGAAGGACGGCTGGCCGGTGGCCGGTGAGGCTTTCCGTGAAGGCACTTACGAGATCCAGTCCGTCAGGAGTGGATACGCCCTCGAACTTGAGGTCGACTTCGTCAGGGCCCAGGGCGCTATGCGCGGCTTCGGCAGAGGCAATGACAACCAGACGAACGTCGCCCTCGAGGAACAGAAACTCGAAGAGGTCATCGGCACATGGCCGGAGGGGGTTATCGGAGCGAGGAACGGCTACTACATGGGCCGTCCTTGGCAGAGATGGAACATCATCCCCGTGCCTGAGGCCGGCGGCTATCTCGGAGGACCTTATTACAAGATCGTAATAGCTGGCACCGAGCGTGCCCTCGCGGCCAACGACAAGGCCGAGGTCGAGACCGTTCCGGCATTCACCGGCGCTCCCGAGCAGCTCTGGCGCATCGACCAACTCACCGACGGTACCTTCCGCATCATGCCCAAGTCCATCCCCGGACATGACGAGCCTTATGCCCTGGTATCCCTCGGAGATTGCTCGCCTACTCTCGCTCCTTTCGACTTCAAGAGCGACAATTCCAAGTGGGATTTCAAGTGCTTTTCACCAATCAAATAACTTATTATGAAGACTTTGAACAGATTTTGCATTCTGCTCGCCTTTGTCGCGGCAGCCTGTTCCCAAGCCCCTGCCGAGACAGGTGAAATACCGGCTCTGAAGGACGTCTACAAGGATGCCTTCAAGATCGGCGCCGCGGTCAGCACCTTTGACGTGAGCGGACGCAGTCCGGAGACCGTTGACCTGATCCTCAAGCATTTCAACAGCCTTACCCCCGGCAACGAGCTCAAGCCCGAGTCCCTGCATCCCAGGCCGGACGTCTGGAACTGGGAGCGCGCCGACCGCTATGTCGACTTTGCCGTCGAGCATGGCATGTTCACGATGGGACATACCCTCTGCTGGCACAACCAGACTCCCGAGTTCTTCTGGAATGACAAGAACGGCAATCCCAAGAGCCACGACGAGCTCGTTGAGACTCTCAGGAGCTATATAGAAACCGTCTGCACCCATTTCAAAGGCAGGGTGGACGCCTGGGACGTCATCAACGAGATCGTCTCGGAGCAGGGCGGATACCGTGACAAGGGATGGGTACATGCCTTCGGCGGCGAGGAATATGGCGACGAGATCGTCAAGACCGTATTCCGCTTCGCCGAGCAGTATGCACCAGACACCGAGTTGTACTACAATGAGTTCAATGTCTGGCGTCCTTCGAAACTTGAGGGTGTCCTGCACATCGTCAAGATGCTGAAGGAAGAAGGCATCCGTATCGACGGAGTCGGCATCCAGGCACACTGGGGACTCAATTACCCGAAGAACGAGTATGTGGTGAATGCCATTGAGAAGATCGCTGCGCTGGGCGTCAAGGTGATGATCACCGAGATCGACATCGATGTGCTCCCTCTGACCAGGGAAGGCCAGGTGATCGGCCAGGTGATGTCCGATCCTCAGTTCCAGCTGGAGGAGTTCAAGGAGTATCTCGATCCATACAGGGACGGTCTCCCGGCAGATGTTGAGAAACAGCTTGCGGACCGTTATGAGGAGCTCTTCAAGATCTTCTACGACCACCGCGACGTGATCGACCGCGTGACTTTCTGGGGCGTCCAGGACGGAGGCTCGTGGAAGAACGGCTATCCCGTACCGGGACGCACCAACTATCCGCTGCTGTTCCGCAGGGACCTGACCCCGCACGACGCGTTCTTCCGCGTAGCTGCGATTCCTAACAAATAAGAAAAAAGGGAGCCCGACGGCTCCCTTTTTTTATTATTTCTTGTATGGCTTCAGCATCGAAGCGTATTTGTCCAGCAGCGTTTTCAGCGCCTTGACATCCCCGCTTTCCTTCAGCTGCCCGACCTGCCATGTAGGCGCTTCATACATCGGAGCGAGCTGGGCTGACTCAAGCATGTTGGCACCGACCTCGGCTATGTGGATGCCGGTCTCGAAGTCCTTGGCACCGTCCTTTTTCCATTGGTCGTAGCGCGTGAGGAAACTGCCGATCTTGTCCTCCCTGTCCGGGAAATAGGGGAACGGATCCTCGCGGTTGCGGAAATAACCGAGTATTGCCGCGGGTATGGCGGGGTCACGGACGGTGCCGTCTTCGTAGAAGACTCCGTGCACCGTGCCCCAGCCCTTTTCGACGATCATGAGCTCCCAGATGCACCAACCCATATCGGCTTTCATGTGCTCCTCGAGGGTCACGTCATAGGGATTGGCGCGGGCGATGCAGCCCATCTCACCGTTGAACACCTGCTTGCCGACGCTGGCGGCAAAGGACTTGGCCTTGGCGATGGTGTC